>NZ_QHHW01000047.1:0-134414 GCF_003947325.1 Amycolatopsis sp. WAC 01375 | reverse complement strand
CTTCGCGCCCAGGCGGTCCCCGACGGCACGGGCGGACGCGGCCGAGTACGACCCGGTACGAGGCCGATCCGCCCGCACCGCCAGGAACCACCTGGATCACGAAGCCCATCGAACAGACTTGTGAAACACGCCCTAGGCGCTGTCCTGTAAGTCCTCCACGTTACGCCGGACGTCGAGATCGGCTCCGACCCCGCTGACGTCCAGAATCCGTGACACCAATGGGGTCTTCACGATCACCGAGAACCGGGGCGCCACGGCGTTGGCCTCTTCGAGCACGTGCAGCCCCGCGCAACTGAGGAAACCGACCCTGGACAGGTCCAGGATCACTTGCTTGCCCGTGCCACACGCGCCGGTGAGTTCGGTACGGAACCGTCCGACGGTGGCCGCGTCGATCTCCCCCACCGCGGTGAGGACGACGACGCCGTCTTTCCGGCGGCGGGTGGTCACGGCCAGGGGCGGCTGTTCGCCGGGAACGCGCTGGCCAGGCAACATTGGGGGCGCCTCTCTCCAGACCACCAAGTTCCCTCGACCGTACTCAGCGAGGGCGAGAGGTCAACCCGGGCTACCTCATTTGAGCCATTTCGGGCGGGAACCTTTACTCATCTCTTGCCATTCTCCGGCGAAGCGCCGACGCTCGGCCTCGGCGGAGGCGACGGAACGTCCGTGCAGGAGGCCATACGTGAAAGCGTTTTCGTTCTCGGCGTAGGCACGGAGACCGAGAAGCCGCAGGGTCTCCCGGGTGACCACGAAGTCGTGGTGCGTACCGAGCGTGCTTTGCACTTCCTTGACGTTCTTTCGCCATTTTCGAAGCTTCTTGCCGGTCACCGGCCGGACCGCGTCCGCCGCGTACCGGGCACGCTTCGCCTTCTTGCGCACCTCGTGCAACGCGGCGTCCTGCTCCGCGCCGCTTTCGAGCTCACTCGCCGCGGCGACGGCGCTGTGCAACTTCCGGTCCGTACGCGCGACCGCCTTGCGTAGTTCCTTCTTGCCTTCCTTGATCTTCCGCGGTTTGCCGACGAGCTTTTCCAGCGCTCGCAACAATTCCGTGTACCGCTTGCTGTCGAGCGCCCGGATGGCGCGCGCCTTCGACTCTTCGGCCTCGCGCGCGAAGTGCCTGGTCATCAGCTGCTCGACGTTGCCGAGTACCAATTCGGCCGGGAGTGCCTTGACCTCGTCGTGCAGGCGTGCGGCCATCACCTCGGTGTCCCTCGCCGGCCCGAGTTCGCCGCCGAGCCAGCGAAGTTCGGCGGTGAGCCCGTTCGCGACGTCGGCGTCGAACGAGCGACCAAAGGTTTTCAACCCGCTGCGCAGCCGCCTGCTCGCGACCCGCATCTTGTGCACCGCGTCCCCCACGTCCCGGCGCACCCCGATGTCGTTGCGTCGCAGCACATCCAGCTGCTCAGCGAGATAATCCGCCAGCACCGAACCGGACGCTCCCCGCGCCGAAGGCACGAGCTCATCGGTCAGCCGCCGAAGCTTCGACGGCCACCTCGACCGCTCCGCGCCCGCGCTCACGACAGCCTGGTCCAGGCTGTCGAGCACGGCGGGATCGGCGCCGGGCGAGAGTTCGATCTCGATCTCCCGCCAGCGGTCGAGGTGCGCCTTGTCCCCGCCGGCCTCACCGGTGACGACGTCGTCGGTCAACGTCGCCAGCTCGCGGCCCTCGACGTCGAGCAAGGCGTACGACGTGCGCTCGGTGCGCAGATGCGCGGCCTGGACGAGTTTGGCGCCGAGGGTGTGCGCCCGGACCAGCCTCGCCAGCGCGCCGGGCACCTTGTCCGGCTTGCCGGACAGCGGGAGGCGGAGTTCCTCGCGCGTGTCCTCACCGACGGGGAGCTTCAGGTGCCAGCCCTCGTCGCTTCCGCCGAGCCTCCGCCGCAGCGTGATACCCGCCTGCGCGAGCCGGAAGTCGGGAGTGTCGAAGTACGTGGCGTCGAGGAGGTCGACCCTCGGATCGGCCTGGCTCGTCACGGGACCTACCGGGACCAACCGCGGGATCGGCCTGTCGGCCGCCAAGTCGTACTTCCGCTCGATCTCCGCCTCGGCGACCGGGGCACCACCCTGCGTCTTCGACACCACGAACTCCTTCTCCTCGGCTACAGGAAGGATTACCCCAGGAGGCCGCCGAGGGAAACCTCGTCAGGGTCACTCCTCCATCCGGTCGTACCGGTCCGCCCACTCGGCGAGCAGCTGGCGTGACCGCTCCTCGGTCAAGGAATCGCTTTCCAGGCGCGCGACAAGTGAATAATACGCCTCGACCGCCACCCGGTCGTCGACGAACACTCCAGCCGCGTAGGAATCCGTGTACACCACCGCCGGATGTTCCGTGAATTCCATGATGGTGAAAGAATTCTCGATCGTTCTGCTCACCTCGTTGCTTTCGGGGACGATACGAATGGAGCAATAGGGCAGGTTCGCCGACAGGACGAGATGGAGCAGTTGCTCGTGCATGATCCGGGGACCGCCGATGACCGACCGCAGCGCGCGCTCGTGGACGTAGAACCGGCACTTCGGCGGCTTGTCGCGCTGCAGCAACCGCTGCCGGTCCATCCGCGCGCTCACGATCATGTCCAGCTGCGCCTGGTCGCGGTTGCCGATCAGCTCGAAGGCGGTGCGGGCGTACGGCTCGGTCTGCAACAGCCCGGGGAGGGTCAACGACTCGTAGCGGACCAGCGTGTGCGCGAGATTCTCTTGGATAGCCAGGGATTCCATCGGGTCGACGAGCTCGTCGAAGTACGGCCGCACCCAGTACAGGTCTCCGCCGGGCTGCGTCAATTCCAGCAGCAGGTCACGTTCGGGCTCCGCCTCGCCGCAGGTCGCGAGATACAGCGCCGCGTCCACCACGGACAGCTCGCGCAGCCCTTGTTCCCACCTCGTGACCTTGCTCTGCAACCAGCCGTTACGGCGGCTGACGTCGGCTCCGCTGAAGTGCCTGCGCTGCCGGAACGCCCTCATGCGGTGGCCCAGTTCCCGGGTCCGCGCCGTCGAATCCTTCTCAACCATGCGGGCCAAAGTAGGGCCGAACTCCGGCCGCGCGGTGATTGCCACGCGGTAATTCACCTCAACTGCTGATAACTTGCGCTCGCGCATATGCGCGAAGCGCCACTTCGCAAGCGAAGCGCCTTCGCGCGCGAAGGGTTCTTTAACTTTATAGCGGAAGAAGTAAATGCGGGCGAGTTATTCGGAAGTGGATTTGTTGCGGTACGGCAGGCGGCCGTTGCCTGTCCGCCTCACGGCGGGTGGCGCCGGGAGCGAGGTGGCGGGTCGGCCAACTCTTGTGTCGTGACTGCTAGCGCCGTGGCGATGACCGAAGTCCGTGAAGGCCTCCTTGAGGGACTCTGGGTCCCTCAAGGAGGCCTTCACGGACTCGGGCCTGGCATCAACCGCAGCCGAAACCATGTAGGTACCTAAGGCACCCTTGACTCTGACCAGCTGACGGCCGGTTTGAAGCTTTACCGCCACGGACCTAGTCGCAAGCAGGCAAAGTTTCAACCGAAGAATCAACGATACGCTTGAACCTCATGAGTCAAGACATCCGAGACTTCGTGACCCCTTCCTGTGACCTGCTCGCCCTTGGCGAGCCGACGCACGCGACCCCGGTCTTCGCCGACGTCCGCAACGAGCTGTTCGCCCAACTCGTCGACCGCGGTTTCCGTTCGATCGCCCTCGAAACGGATCGCGTGGCCGCGCTCGTCGCGAACGACTTCGTCCGGGACGGCACCGGATCCCTCGACCTGGCGATGAGCGAGGGCTTCACACACGTCTTCGGTGGTGTGGAGGCGAACAGGCGACTGATCGCGTGGATGCGCGAGTACAACGAAAACCGGCCTCCCGAGGAGCGGCTTTCGTTCCACGGCTTCGACACCCAGACCGAGAACACCTCCGCGCCCAGTCCGCGGCGCTACCTCGAGTACGCCCGCGACTTCCTGGAGCTCGACGTGGACATCGCGGGCCCGGCCGGTGACGACGAGCGCTGGAGCCGCACCGAAGCCGTCATGGACGCGGCTGCGTCGCCCGGCGCAACTGCCGACGCCTACCGGCTGCGAGCGATCGCGGCCGACCTGCTCGACGCGCTCCGCTCCCGGAAACCGGAGCCGGTGACGGACGACTGGTCACGGGCGGAGGTCAACCTCATGGCAGGCATCGATCTGCTGCGCTACCACCGGCAATGCGCCGAACCTCTCGAGCCGCACGAGCGGTACGCGCCCCTTGCCGCCACCAGGGACGCCATCATGGCGCGGAATCTGCTGGACATCCGCGCCGCCGAAGCCGTTCGCGGCAGGACGCTGGTCTTCGCCCACAATCTCCACCTGCGCCGTCAATCGAGCACGATGCGCGTGGCCGGGACGGAGACGCACTGGTTTCCCGCCGGCGCGCTGGTGGCGCCGCTGCTCGGCGATCGCTACACGTTCGTCGCGACCAGCCTCGGCCGGTGCGAGGCCATAGCGCTCCAAGAGCCGGAACCCGACACCTACGAAGGATTCCTTCAGAAACACGTCACCACGGCTTGGGGCCTGCTCCCCGCCACCGACGTCCCGCCCGCGAGCGTCCGGACCGATCCCACTCCGCGGCAGGGCTACTTCCCGCTCGACCAAGGGATTCTCGGCGACGCGGACGTGATCCTGCACGTCAGCGCCTAGGCCGTGTCCGGTAAGTCTGTTCGATGGGCTTCGTGATCCAGGTGGTTCCTGGCGGTGCGGGCGGATCGGCCTCGTACCGGGTCGTACTCGGCCGCATCCGCCCGTGCCGTCAGGGACCGCCTGGGCGCGAAGACCGCGAACATGACTTACAGGACACGGCCTAGCCGTCGAACCGGGTGACGCCTCCTGCCCTCGGAAGGCGTCACCCGGCCACGAGTACGCGCCGCCACCCCCAGTCCCGCGATTTCGGGACGGCGCGAAGTCCGCTCGCCTGAGCCGCAGTCAACACGCCGTCGCCATAACTTCGCCAAACGCCGTCGCCGGTACTCCCTCGCCGGGCTATGCGGGAGTCACCCTGGAGCGGATCTTGGTCAAGGCTTCACGAGCCCGATCCCGCTGGCGCCCGCTCCTGTCCACGGCGGAGAGGTCCCGGAGCGCACGCAGTTCCCACACCGGGAAGCCCAGCTCGCGGAACAGTCCTGCCGCCGTGCGGAGCCCTTCGGCGGCTTCGGTCGCGACGCCTTCGTCGGCTCGCAGACGACCGAAGCTCAGCAGGGCATATCCGCCGCCGCGCCGGTCTCCGAGCTCACGGAACGTACTCATCGCGAGGTCCAGATGCTCGGCGGCCCGGCCATGTTCACCCGCCAGACGCAGCGATTCACCGAAGCTTCGATGCGTGTAGGCGACGGCGTGCCGGTGCCCGACGTCCTCGAACAGCTCCAGCGACCGTGCAAGACACCGTTCGCTCTCCCCCGCGTCGCCGGTTTTCGCGTGGAGATCCCCGAAACTACGGAGAACGTGCGCCTCCCAGTGACGTTCGCGCGAGCTACGGGTGCCGAGCAGGGCGCTCGTCAGCAGCTCACCGGCCTCGTCCACGCGACCGTTCCGTCGCAGGACGTCGGCGTACCGTTTGGCGGACCGGTCGTGTTGCCGCCCGTCCTCGCAATGGAGCGAAAGGAGCAGGCTCGCTTCGAAACATTCCTTCGCCCGGCGGAAGTCGCCGAGGTCGTCCCACAGCGAGCCGAATTGGGCCGACGCCATCGCCTGCCCGGCGAGATCACCGCAGTCCCGCAACAGGTCCATCGCCTCCCGCAGGGCGTGGACCGCCGAACCGGCCCGGCCGGAGTCCGCGTCGACGTCGGCGAGCGCGACGAGTGCGGCCCCGGTGCCCGGCTGGTCACCCGCGGCGCGAAATCTCGCCTCGGCCAGCGAAAAGCAGGTTCTCGCCCGGGCCAAGTCTCCCGCGTCGGCGTGGGCGTGCCCGAGTTTCAGCAGTTTCCGCGCCTCCGCGGGGAGATCGAGGCGATCGCGCACGATGCCGAACCCGACCCAGGCCGGAGACCCGCCATTGCGCGGCCCGACGAGATCGCTGTAGGCGTCGGACAGCCGCGCGGTCAGCTCGGTCCAGCCGTGGCTCTTCGCGGTCCGGACGGCGAGGGCCAGATTCGCGGTTTCCGCGACACGCCAACCGATCGGATCGGCCGCGACGCGATCCGAGGCCGCCGCGGGAGCGTCACCCCGTCGAGACGGCGGGCATCCGTCGACGAGGGCGGCGGAAGCGTGTTCGGCCAACGCCGCCATGACCGTCAGCGCTCGGTTGATGGCTGCCGGATCAGGCGGCTCCCGGAGCGCGAGCCGGACGAGATCCGGCAGCCGGTACCGAAGGACGCCGGATCGGTCGGGCCCGGCGTGGAGCAGGTGGTCGTCCACCAGTTCGTCGAGCTGCTCGGCCGCCTCGCCCGGCGAACGGCCGAGCATGGCCGCCGCGAACCAGTCGGCGATCTCGGTGGCACCGGGGAAACCAAGCAACCGCAAGGAATTCCGCTGCCGTGGCGAAAGCTCGGCAAGAGCTTCGGCGAGCACCGGGCGGACGGCCAGGTCGCCGGCGGAGAGTTCGTCGAGGCGCAGGCGCTCGTTCTCCAGGCGGGTCGCGAACTCGGCGACGCTCACCCTCGGCCGCAGCAGCAGCTTCATCCCCGCCGCGCGCACCGCCAGCGTGAGGCCGTCACAGCAGGCCAGCACCCGGCGGACGGCGTCGGGTTCGGCGGACAACCGGGTCTCCCCGGCGATGGCTCCGAGCAGTGCCCGCGCTTCCGAGTAGGACAGCGTGCCGATCTCGACCGGCCTGGCGCCGACGAGTCCGGCCAGCCGTCGCCGCGTCGTGACGATCGTCGCGCAGCCGGGACCGCTCGGCAGCAACGGCCGCGCCTCGGCCTCGGACCGGCAGTTCTCGAGGATCACCAACAGCCGCCGGTCCGCGGTGTGGCTCTGCCACAACGACATCAGTCCCGGCCGGTCGGCGGGGAGTTCCGCTTCCGCAAGGCCGAGCGCACGAAGGAGCCCGACGAGCACGTCACCGGTCTCCCGCAGGTCGGCGACGAGCTGCCCGTCGGGGAACCGCTTGCGCGCCCGCCACGCGGCCTGCACGGCCAGCGTGCTCTTCCCCGCTCCCGCCGCCCCGTGCAGCACGACCGGCGCGGGACTTCGCAGCGCACGGACCACTTCCGCCAATTCCGTCGCCCTGCCGGTGAAATCCGGCGTCGCAGGCGGTAGACGGCATGGCGCTCGGCCTGCCGACCACCCGGTTCCGGCGATCCGGCGGTGGGCCGCGAGCAGCTCCTCCCCCGGTGAGACACCGGCGTGCTCCCACAGCGCGTGACGGCACCGGTCGAGGACGGCCAGCGCCGCGTCCCGCCGCCCGAGCCCGTGCAACGCCTCGGCCAGCCACCCGGCGAGGCGTTCGTCGGCGGGCCGGACGGCCAGCTCGGGTCCCAACCGGTCGGCGACGGCCTTGTGGTCACCGGCCGCCAGCTCCAGCTCGACGAGTTTGCCCAGTACCGAACTCCGCTGATCCTCCAGCCACAGCCGGTGCGCCTCCACCAGCGGACCAGCCGGAACGTCGGCGAAGGCCCGGCCACGCCACAGTCCGAGCGCCCGTTCGAGCAGTGCCCCGCGCTCGTCACCGGTCGCCCGCGCGGCCGCGGCGGTCAGCTCGGAGAAGCCGGTGACGTCCAGCTCCCCTTCGGACACCGTCAGCCGGTAACCGCCCCGGCCGGCCCGCAGCCGCTGCCGGACGTCGTCCGACGGCACGCCGGGTGACAATGCCTTGCGCAGCTTGGAAACCGCCATCTGCACGACCGCGGCGGCACTCGACGGCGGCCCCTGCGGCCAGAGTTCGTCCACGAGGGTGTCCCGGTGGACGAACTCGTTCGGCCGGGTCAGGAGCACGGCGAGCACCCGGCGGGGCTGAGCCGCCGAAGGCAGCGGGACCGAGGCCGCGAGCGGGCCGAGCACCTGGAACTTCACGAACCACCTATCACCTGTACGGATGACCAGAATGTAACCCGGTGCTATGCCCGTATCGGCGATTTCTCACCCGGATGGCCGCCCCCTCACTTCCCCGTGTGCGCGAGCAGCCGGTCTCGCAGGGCAGGTTCGTCCGCGAGTGCTTCGTTCACCGTGTGCTCCAGCAGCGGCTTGAGGTCCCCGTACGGCCGCTTCGACCAGTCGAGCGGACCCTGCGGCGGCTCCGGGTCGTATTCGATGACGAACTGGATCGTCCGCGCGATCTCGGCTCCGACGAGCCGTTCGACCAGGTGCAGCGCGAGGTCGATCCCCGCCGACACGCCGGCGGCGGTGATCACGTTCCCGTCCTCGACCCAGCGTTCGGCGACCGGTTCCGCCCCGAAGGCGCCCAGCAGTTCACGGAACATCCAGTGCGTCGCGGCGCGACGGCCCGCCAGCAGTCCGGCCTGCCCCAGCAGCAGCGATCCCGTGCACACCGAGGTCACGAGTTCCGCGTTCGCCCCGGCTTTCCGCAGGTAGCCGATCAGCTTCTCGTCGGCGAGTGCCTTCAGCGTCGGAGCGGCGCCGCCGGGCACGAGCAGCGCGTACGGCGACGGCACCTCGTCGTAGGTGTGGGTCGCCACGAGCTTCAGCGGGTTGTCGGTGGTGACCGGCTCCTTCGTCTCACCGACCACGACCGTCCGGTACTCCTGCACCGTGCTCGCCATCCCGTCCAGCACGGTCAGCGGCCCGACCAGATCGAGCGGGGTCATCCCCGGATACACCACGAACGCGATCGTCTTCTTGTCGTCTGTCATGGGACAAACGTGTCGCAGACGCGGAGCCGCGGTGGGCCGGATGTCCGGATTCCTGCGAACAACGTCCGACGGCCGGGCATTACTGCTAGCGTTCGATCATGCCGGGTTCACCCAGACGAGTGTTGATAGTCGGCTACAGCAATGCGGAGATGCTCGACATCGCCGGTCCGGCGGATGTTCTGGACGCCGCGACCAAAATCGGGGGCAAGCCGGGATACGAGATCATGCTCGCCAGCGTCGACGGCCGCGGCATCCGCTGCGAGTCCGGGCTGACGTTGCAGGCACAGCACCGGCTCGACCAGGTGACCGGCGAACTGGACACGCTGATCGTCGCGGGCGGCACCGGGCACGAGACCGCCGCCGCGGATCCGAGGATGGTCTCCCACATCCGCAGGCTCGCGCAGGACACCCGCCGCGTCGCCTCGGTGTGCACCGGCGCGACCGTGCTCGCCGCGTGCGGGCTGCTCAACGGGCGCCGCGCCACCACCCACTGGCGGTTCGCGAACCGGCTGGCGGTGAGCTACCCGCAGGTGAACGTGGATCCGGTGCCGCTGTACGTGCGCGACGGCAACGTCTACACGGCGGCCGGGGTGACCAGCGGGATCGACCTCACGCTCGCGTTCGTCGAAGAGGACCACGGCCCGAGCGTCGCCAGGGAGGTCGCCCGCATGCTGGTGACCTACCTGCAACGACCGGGGAACCAGGCGCAGGTGAGCATGTTCCTGTCGGGCCCGCCGCCCGAAAACCGGCTGGTCCGCGACATCACCGCGTACGTCGCCGAGCACCTCGCGGGCGACCTCGGCACCCCCGTCCTCGCCGAACGGGCCGGGATCAGCACCCGGCAGCTGACCAGGTTGTTCGACGCGCACCTCAGCACCACGCCCAGCAGGTACGTACGCGCGGCGAGGACCGAGAACGCGGCGAAACTGTTGTGCGGCACCGAACTTCCGCTGACCTCGATCGCGAGGCGATGCGGGTTCGGCTCCACCGAGACACTTCGCCAGGCGTTCATCGATCACTTCGACACCCCGCCGTCGGCCTATCGCCGTGTCCACCTTCGGCAGGCGTTCGGCTAGGCCGTGTGCGGCACGCGGCACGCACTGTGGAGGATATGCGGGTGAACCGCCGCGACCTCTCCGACGACGACACCGGCCCGATTCGCCGGGTTACGGACACCCCGTCCGATCGTTCGCCCGGAACGTCCCGTTCGCCGCGCCCCGAGGGCGCGCGACGCCCCCGTCCCCCGGCACAGCGGCCGCGGCAGGCCGAACCGGGCAGACGTCGCGCCGCCGAACCGAAGCCCGAACCGGTCGGCCACGGACACGCGCACGGCCACGGACCGGCGGCGCCCGCGTCGCGCCGGGTCCGGCTGCTGCTGATGTGGCTGCTGATCCCGCTCGCCGTCGCGACCGTCGCCGGCATGATCCTGCTCTACCCGTGGGGCAAGGATCCGGCGAAAAGCGTCTTCCCACAGGGAGTCCCGGTGAACGCCACGGTCACCGGGACGATCACCGGCCCGTGTCTCGCCGAGGGACAGGTCCAGGTCGGCGAGCCGCCGCCGGACGCGAAACCGTGTCTCACCAGCGAACTGACGATGACCGATGGCCCTGGGGCGGGAAAGCCGCTGAAGCTGACGCTGCCGATCGAGCCGAGCACGCCGCGGTTCGCCGCGGGCGACAAGGTGGTGCTGTCCTACAACGGCGGCGATGTCGCGAACCCCGCGTCGTTCCAGATCGTCGACTTCCAGCGAGGCACCCCGTTGCTGCTGCTCGCCGGATTGTTCGCGCTCGCGGTGATCGTGCTGGGCCGCTGGCAGGGGCTCGCCGCGCTGATCGCGCTCGGGCTGAGCTTCCTGGTGCTGGCGCTCTTCGTGCTGCCGTCGATCCTCGCCGGGGAAAGTCCGCTGCTGGTGGCGATCGCGGGCGCCGGCGCGATCATGTTCGTCGCGCTGTATCTGACACACGGCCTGTCCGCGAGAACCTCGGTGGCGGTGCTGGGCACCTTGGTGAGCCTGGTCCTGATCGGTGTCCTGTCGGCGATCTTCTCGGCCGCGGCGTCGCTGACCGGGCTGGACGACAGCACCTCACAGCTGATCGGCTCGCTCGGGCACGGGATCGACGCGCGGGGGCTGCTCCTGGCGGGCGTCGTGATCGGCGCGCTCGGGGTGCTGGACGACGTCACGGTGACGCAGACGAGCGCGGTGTGGGAACTCCGGCGGGCGAACCCGTCGCTCGGCTGGCGTGAGCTCTACGGCGCCGGCCTGCGGATCGGGCGTGACCACGTCGGCTCGGCGGTCAACACCCTCGTGATGGCGTACGCGGGGGCGGCGCTGCCGGTGCTGCTGTACACCTCGCTTTCCGGCGTCGGACTCGGCTCGATCCTCGGCGCGGAGAGCATCGCACAGGAGATCGTGCGGACGCTGGCCGGAAGCGTCGGCATCGTCGCGGCGGTCCCGGTCACCACCGTGCTGGCCGCGCTGATCGCCTCGCGGGAGCCACAAGAGTCCCTGTAGTCACAGCCGCCTCAAAGCGCGAGCCCACCGCGCGATCACGGGCCGGAGTCGGGTACGAAGAGGCCGCACCCGAGGTTCGCCGCGTGATCGGAGGGGCCATGTTGGACGTTTTCGCCGTCCCGAGACAGCTGACCGCCGTCGCGCGGCGCGTGCTCGTCTCGACGCTGGAAGCCGTCGAGGCGGTCCCCAAGATCGCCGCCGCTCTCGACGACATACGGGCGACGCTCAAGCACTCCGAACGGCTGGCGACCTTCGCCGCGGGCGAACTGCCGGAGATCGTCTACCAGCTGGAAGAGATCAAGACACGGCTGGAGAAGCTGGAGACCGCGAGGGCCCGCCCTGAGCAAATGTCATGAAAGGGTCGTTCAGGACATTTTTCGTCCTGAACGACCCTTTCATGACACTCGGCGGCGCACCGGTCAGTCCAAGGTCGCCACGAACCGGCTGACCGCTTCCATCGTGAACCGCTGGATGTACTTCCCGCTGGGCGCCGCCGAGGCGAGCCGGTAGAGCGGCCGTTCCGCCGCCGCGTCCCCGCGCGCCTCCGACTTCAGTTGCGCCACCAGCAGCTCCGAGAACACCAGGCCGTTCGCCTCGGTGTTGTTCAGCAGCGCGTTCGCCAGCTTGCGCAGCTGCAGGATGCCCAGCTCGCGACCGCCCGCGCCGGAGTACACGGCCATGTCGACCTTCGCGACCTTGCGGCGTTTGCCCGCGTTGACCAGCAGGCTGACCGTCCGGGTGCCGCGCACGTCGCTGATCACCAGGTCGATGCGTTCGGCCGCGGTCAGATCGATCCGCCGCACACCCCAGGTCCGCACGATGAGCGCTTCGCCTTCGAGCCAGACTCGGCGGCGCAGGTTGTAGAACATGACGTAGAGCAGCGGCACCGCGATCACGCCGGCGACCACGAGCCCGGCGATCTCACCGCCGATCAGCCCGGCGATCCCGCCGAACGCGGCCGCGAAGATCACGACGCCGGCGATGCTGGAGCAGCCGCGCCTGCGACGCAGCTTCGGGTCGTCGTGGAACAGCGGGAGACGTTCAGGGGTCTCCGGGGTCCCGGTCGGCTCCGCCATCACGCGCCCGTCCCGGCCAGGAACGGGTTGCCCGCCCGCTCCTGCCCGATCGTGGTGGCCGGACCGTGCCCCGGCAGGACGACGGTGTCGTCGGGCAGCGTCATCACGTTGGCGCCGAGGGACCGCACGAGTTCGTCGCCGTCACCGGTGGACCGGCCGATCGAACCGGCGAACAGGCTGTCCCCGGTGAGCGCGATGCGGCCGCCCTCGGCGGAGGTCAGCCCGAAGACCACCGAACCGGCGGTGTGACCCGGTGTGCGGGACACCGTGATCTCCAGTCCGGCCAGCCTGAGCGGGCCATCGACGAGTGGCACGATCCCGTCCTTCCGTTCCCCGGCGTCATGACCGAGCAGTGGCCGGTCCGCCTCGTGCAGATAGAGAGGTATCCCGTGGCACGCCCCGACCTCGGCCGCCGAAGCGACGTGATCAGGGTGGCCGTGGGTGGCGAGCATCGCGACCGGCGTCAGGCCGTGCGCGGAAAGCGCGGCTTCGAGCGGCTCGACGACGTCCTCGCCGGGATCGACGATCACGCATTCACCGCCGCCGTCCGGGGCGAGCAGGTAGCAGTTGGCTTCGAGGGGGCCTGCCGGAAAACCGACAACCAGCACGAAACGCCTCCTCAGATCTTCCGCCGAACAGGTGACAGGATGGCCCTGATCACGATCAAGTAAGCGTAGCGGCCCCTGTACAGGGGTCTCACAGCCTGTGCCCATAGACTCCTCCCACCTCAGACGTGTGAACATCGAGTGGAAACCGGGAGGGCGGGTGCCGACCAACCAGCAGCGCCGCGAAGCCGCGAAGCGCAAGCTCGAGCGACAGATCGTGCGACGGGCCGAACAGGCCAAGCGGCGCAAGATCGTCGGCTCGGTGGCGGTCGTCGGCGTCGTCGCCATCGTGGCGGGCGCGGTGTGGTGGATCGTCAGCAGTAGCAGTGGTGACGATGCCGCCTCCGACGCTTCCCCGAGCTCGGCTCCTCCGACCCCCGAGGTCACCATCCCCACGGAGCGCGCTCCGATGCCGAAGCGGCCGACGCCGCTGGCGAACCCGGTGGCCTGTGATTACAAGGACGACTCCGCCAAGCCGGCGTCGAAGAAGGTGAACAAGCCGGAAGGCAAGGACGTCTCTTCGAACGGCACGGTGAACGTCGTGCTGAAGAGCACCGCGGGCGACATCCCGCTGACGTTGGACCGGGCGCTCGCCCCGTGCGCCGTGCAGAGCTTCATCAGCCTTTCCCAGCAGGGCTACTTCAACGACACCAAGTGCCACCGGCTCGGCACCTCCGGCCTGCAGATGCTGCAGTGCGGTGACCCCGAGGCCAGCGGCATGGGCGGCCCGGGCTACACCATGCCGGACGAGGCGTTCAAGGAGATCAAGTACGGCCGCGGCATCCTCGCGATGGCGAAGACGCAGCAGCCGAACTCCGGTGGAAGCCAGTTCTTCATGGTCTACGGCGAGGCCGAACTGCCCGCCGAGTACTCGGTCTTCGGCAGCATTTCCGACGAAGGCCTGAAGGTGCTCGACAAGGTCGCCAAGGCCGGCGCGAACGCGCAGGCAGGCAACGGCGACGGCACCGGCCCGCCCAACACCGAGGTCAAGTTCACCGGCGTCACGGTCAACGCCTGACGTGAAGCTGGAGCTCAACGGCGCGCCCGCCCGGCCGGAAGACCTGGCGGGCGCGTTCGGCTACGGCCATTTCACGGCGATGCAGGTCCGGCACGGCAAGGTCCGCGGCCTGGACATCCACCTTCGCCGTCTGGCGACGAGCACGCGGCGGATGTTCGCGAGCGACCTCGACACCGACGCGGTGCTCGAATACGTGCGGCAGGCGATTCGAGGTGAGGACGCGCTGTCCGTGCGGGTGCTGATCTTTTCCCGCGCGATGGACTGGTCCGATCCCGGCGCACCGGCGGCACCGGACGTCCTGGTCCGCACCGGGCCGCCCAAGGAACATGAGCTGACACCGCTGCGCCTGCGATCCGTGCGCTACGAGCGGGTCCTCCCGGAGGTCAAGCACGTCGGCACGTTCGGCCTGCTCCATCACACGCGCGAGGCGATGATGGCAGGCTACGACGACGCGCTGTTCGTCGACCATCAGGGCCGGGTCAGCGAGGCGTCGATCTGGAACGTCGGCTTCCTCGACGGCGGCACGGTGGTCTGGCCGCAGGCCCCGGTGCTCGACGGCATCACGCAGCAACTCGTGCGACGCGGCCTCGAGCGAAACGGGATCCCGCAAGAGACCCGCGAGGTCCGACCGGCCGATCTGCCGGGGTTCGACGCCATGTTCCTGACCAACTCGGAATCGGTCGGCTGGCCGGTGGCCTCGGTGGACGACGTCGTGCTGCCGTTCGCGCCGGAGACGACCCGGCTCCTCAGCGAAGCGTACGAAAGCAATCCCTGGGACGAGATCTAGCGGGTAAGGCAAAGGGGTCGGGTCGCGGGGATTCGCTCGCAGCCGGGTGGGCGCCGCATCTCGACCATGGGTTTCAGCGAAAGGCCCTCTCGTCGCCACCGCACCCCGCTCCCGACGTTGCGAAAGCCGCTTTCGCGACGTTGAAGGTTGCGAAAGTGGCTTTCGCAACCTGCCACCTTTGCCTTACCCCCTCAATAACCTCCTTTCCGTCCTGATGCCGCAGTTGTGCGTCGACGGTCGGCTTATTCGGAGCAGCACTCGAGCATTCGCAGGATGTCTTGGGCGAAGCGGCCGATGGTGGCCGCGTCGAACAAATCCGTGGAATATTCAAAGGTGACTCTCAGCCCGGCCTCGTCTTCGGCGAACACGAGGTAGAGCTCCGTTCTGGCGCAGCCCGCCACCGGCGAATCGTGCACCGTGGCCGACAAACCAGGCAGGTTCAGCTCCGACGGCGGTGTCGTGACAACGGTGAACAACACGGCGGGATACCGATCGACGCCTTGCCGGGCGAGCGCGATCGTCTCGTCGAGCGGAAGTTCCTGATGGTCGAGCGAGGCGAACAGCTTCTCCGCCACCGCCGCCATGACGTCGGGCAGTTCCTCCGTTTCCCCCAGCCGGACTCGCAGGGGCACGGCCTCGCCGATCATGCCGACCGTCCGCTCGTGTTCCCGGCGAGTCCGGCGGGCGCTGGAAACGGCGAGGACGAGGTCCTGTTGACCGCAGGTCTCTCGCGCCCACAGCAGGAACACGCTCGCGAGGAGCACGGATCGGGTCGTGCCGGCCGCCGCGGCCACCTCGTCGATGCGGCGAAGCCGTTCGGGGGCGAGGTAGACCTGATACAGATCGCCCTTACCGCTGGGCCGGGCAGGCGGTTTCCGGTCGTACGGAAGCCTCCAGCGCAGGTCGGCGTCCGCGAGTTCGCTTCGCCAATGGCGGACGTCGGCCGCGTGTTCGTTCCCGGTCTGCCAACGTGCGTAGTCCGAGTGTTGTGCCTCGGGTTCGGCCAGCGGCGTGGACTTCGCGCCGATCTCGGCGGCATACAGCTCGGAAAGCTCGTGCCACAGGATGTTCATGGACCAGCCGTCACAGACCAGGTGGTGCAGGACGAGCACCAGTACCCAGCGATCGACGGCGATCCGGCCGAGCCGGGCACGCAGCAGCGGCGCCTCGGTGAGCACGAACGGTTCCGCGACGACCGCGCCGCACCAGTCGCCGATCGCGCCTTCGGTACCCAGATGCTCCACCGGCAGATCGAGCGTGAACGGGGCCAGGACCTCGATCCGAGGCCCGTCACCGGACAACGCGACACGACCGCGCAAGGCGTCGTGCCTGGCCACCAGCCGGTCGAGAGCGCGGTGCAGCGCCGGCGGGTCCAGCTCACCCCGCAGGTCCACACGATGTCCGACGTTGTACACCTGCGGCCGCGGGTTCTCCGCTTGACGTCTCCAGAGCCTGCGTTGAAGTGACGTCAAGGGCACGGTCCGGGTGACGGCGGGTTCGGGCGGCCCGCACAGCCGCGCGGCCATCGCGCGGATCGTCGGCGCGCGGAAGAACTCCGTGACCGAGACCGGTATCTCGAACTCCTCGGTGATCCGGCCCGCCAGTCTGACCACCGCGAGCGAATGCCCGCCCACGGCGAAGAAGGACCGATCGACCGCCACCTCGCTCAGGCCGAGTTCCGCGCACCAAAGCGCGTGCAGGCGACGCTCGGTGTCCGTGGACGGCAGAGCGTCGTCCCCCTCCACCGCCGTCGACGTCGGCTCGGGCAGAGCGGAGCGATCCAGCTTGCCGCTGGTGGTCGTCGGCAGCCGGTCGAGCGCGACCCAGCGGGTCGGGATCAGGTACGAGGGCAGCTCTTCGGCGAGTGCTTCGGTGATCCGCGCCCACGGATCCGGTGCGGACGGGCCGGCGAACACGACGTAGCCGGCGAGTTCCGCGTCGCCACGGTGATCCCGGCGGACGACGACGGCCGCGTCCGCCACCTCGTCCAACGCGGCCAGCACCCGCTGTGTCTCACCGGGTTCGACTCGGTTGCCGCGAATCTTCACCTGGTCGTCGAGTCTGCCGAGGAATTCCAGGGTTCCGTCGCCGCGCCACCGACCGAGGTCGCCCGTGCGATACCACCGTTCACCGGGCCTGGCTTCGACGAAGGCAGCGGCGGTTTCCTCCGGTCTGCCGAGATAGCCCTCGGCGAGCCCGGCCCCGCCGAGATGGATCTCGCCGATGGCGCCGAGCGGGACCGGGAGGCCGGCCTGGTCGAGCAGGAGCAGCCGCACGCCGTCGATCTGGGCCCCGATGGGTGGCCGGGGTTCGCCGTCCGGATCCACCGGGTGATCCGTGGCGATGATCGACGCCTCGGTCGGGCCGTATTGGTTGTGCAGCGCGCAATCGGGATGCTCGGCGAGGAAGCGGCGCAACGCCGGGGTGAGCACGAGCGGCTCCCCGCAGCACAGGATCAGGCGCAACGACGGCGCGGTGAGGCCGGGTTCGACCAGATGCTTCAGCGGGGTGAACGGCATCAGGATCCGCTCCACGCGGTGCCGTTCGATCACTTCGGCGACGGCGTCGCGGTCCTTGTGCCGCTCGTCGTCGAGCAGCACCAGCGCGCCGCCGGCGGCCAAGGTGGAGAAGATCTCCTGCACGCTGATGTCGAAACTCGGCGACGTCCATTGCAGGGTCCGCATCGGCGGATGCTGATCACGTTGCCAGGCGATGACGTTGGCCGGACCGCGATGCGAGACGAGAACGCCCTTCGGGGTTCCGGTGGATCCCGAGGTGTACATGCAGTACGCGGGCCAATCCGGCCGCACTTCGGGCAGCTCCGGCGCCTTCGGATCCGGCACGATCTCCTCCGCGAGCCGCACCGGGAACTCCCCTAGCGCGGGCTGCGCGACGAGGACCGCCTTCGTGGTCAGCACGAGCACCGCACCGCTGTCCCGCAGCATGAACCGGCACCGTTGCGGTGGCAGTCGCGGGTCCAGCGGCAGATACGCCGCGCCGCTCTTGAGCACGCCGTAAAGCGCGGCGATCAGCTGGGGACCACGCGGCAGGGAGACCGCCACGATCTGCCCGCGGGTGACGCCGAGACCGACCAGCAGACGCCCGATCGCCTCGGCGAGAAGGTCCAGTTCCCGGTAGCTCAGCTCACCGTCGTCGCTGATCAGTGCCGTGGCGTCGGGCGTACTGGCGACCTGCCGCTCGACCGCGGCGTGCAGACACCCCGCCGTCCGTTCCGGCGCGCCGTGCTGCCACCGGTCGAGCAGCACCACGTCTTCCCTGGTCGGCGTCGTGAGCTCGGAAAGGCGTGCCGACGGCTTCGCGATGGCTTGGCGCAGAACCTGTTTCAGCAGATTCAGCGCCCGTGTGATGGTCGCTTCGTCGAACAGGTCGGTGCTGTACTCGACCAGGCAGCGCACCCCGTCACCGTGCGCCGTCAGATAGAAGGCGAGGTCGAACGGAACCTCGTCGCGGGCCATGTCCAGCGCGGTGGCCGTCAGCGGCGGCGCGAAGGGCTCGTCCACCGCGTTTTCGAATTCGATCAGCACGTCGAACAGGGGATTGCGGTTCGCGGCGCGATCGGGATTCAGCAGGCCGACCAGTTCGTCGAACGGGACGGTCCGATGCTCGTACGCCCGGGTGGTGCGGTCCCTGACGCGCTGGGTCGACTCCGCGAAGGTGGGGTCGCCGGACAGATCGAGGCGGACCGGGACCGTGTCGAGGAAGAGGCCGATCGCGTCCCTCGCGGAGTCCGGCCTGCTGCTGACGACCGTGCCGACCGCGAAGTCCCGTTGCCCGCCGTACCGGCCGAGCACGGCGCCGATCGCGCCGAGCACCACCATGAACACGGTGCTGCCGCAGGCGGCCGCGACGGCGCGCAGCGGTTCGCCGAGACCCGCCGCCAGCTCGTCGGTCAGTGCGGCTCCCCGCCGGGACGGCACCGGTGGCCGCGGCCGGTCGGTCGGCAGCGCGAGTTCGGGCAGCCCGCCCAGTTCGTCGCGCCAGAACGCGAGATCCTCGCCGGGATCGCCGATCTCGACCTCGGTTTCGGGCACCGGCCCGGTCCGGATCGCGGGCGGGCCCGGCCAAGCGCGGTAGTGCGCGGCGAGATCACGCAGGAACACCGCGGTCGACGCCGAATCGAAGACGATGTGGTGGGCCACCAGACAGAACAGATGGCGGTCTTCGGCGAGCCGGACCAGCGCGAAGGCGACCAGCGGCCCGGTGTCGAGCGCGAGCCGGGTCCGGGCGAACCTGGCTCGGATCTCGGCGAGAGCCTCGGCTTCGGTGCGCCCGGACAGGTCGATGAGCGGACATTCGACGGTCACCGACGGCAGCACGGACTTCCGCGGTACGCCGTCCCGCTCGTGGAAGACCGTGCGCAAGGCGGGATGCGCCGAAACCACGCACGACACCGACTCCCGCAGCGCCACGTCGTCCAGCCGTCCGTCCAGCCGGATCGCCTTGGGCTCGTGGTAGGCGCCGGTGCCGGGGAACATCCTTTCCAGGAACCAGATGCGGCGTTGAGCGGGGGACGGCTCGAGGTCGGACGACTGGTAGCGGCGGCGCAGGCCGTCGAGCAGAGGCAGCGCGTCGAGCACCTGGTCCGGCGGGACCCCGAAATCCACGAAGGCGGCGATCTCGTCGGCCCCCGCCGCCACGAGCGCGTCCACCACTGGCGCGCATCGCTCGGGACTGCCGATCAGGGCACGGGATCCGCAGTAGCGTTCGTAGGCGTCGCCGAGCATGAACTCGATGTCCTCGTCGCTCGCGCCGTCCAGGTCGATGTTCAGCCCCAGGCTGTTCCCGACTTGGCCGAGCAGCGAAAGCGACGAGCGCAGGTAGTCGCAGAACGGCCGGAACGCCTGCTGACGCGCGCGTTCGTGGTCCGCGCCGAGGAAGGTGTGCACCAGCACCACGACCCGTCCCGTGCCCGGATCGAGCCCGTGTTCCGCGCGCGTGCGCCGGTAGAGCGCGATATTGTCGGCCAGCGCGGAGACGTCCTGGGTCATCAGGTTGGTGACCACGCCGAGATCGGCCGCGGCGGCCCGGCGGTAGCTGTCCGGGTTTCCGACCACGGCGACGAACATCGGCGGGCGCCGCTGGATGGGCGCTGGATGCAGGCGGACCGCGGCGGGCTCGCCGTCACCGGCGACGAGAGTGATCTCCTCCCCCGCCCAGAGCCGGCGCACGGTCTCCAGTCCCTCGTACATCAGGTCGCGATGGTTGCCGAAGTTCTCCGGTGCCAGCGCGAAATCCCTGGTGTGCCAGCCACTCGCCACGCACAGTCCGACGCGGCCGGAAGACAGGTTGTCCACGACGGACCATTCTTCGGCGACCCGGACGGGATGGTGTAGCGGAAGCACGACCGACCCGGCGTGCAGCCGGATCCGCTCGGTACGGGCGGCCAGCGCGGCGGCCAGCACCGACGGGTTCGGGAAGAGCGCGCCGAAGGAGTCGAAATGCCGCTCCGGCAACCAAAGCGCATGGAAATCGTGCTCGTCGGCGAAGCGCGCGGCGGCCATGATCAGCCGGTACTTGTCCTGCTGATCCCGGTCGGGATAGTCGCCGAAGAAGTAGAGGCTGAACGCGCAGCCTGCCCCGGGAGTCGCCGGTTCCGGAAGCGACACGACGGGCATCGCCGCCGGACGGACCGGGTGCTCGACCGGCTTGGGCGCGGCGGCCACGGTGTCCGGGGTCCCGCGGGCCACGTCGAGCTGCCGGTGCATCAGCTCCGTCATCTGGCTCATCATGGTCTCGGCGAGCTTCAGCTGCCGGTCCATCAAACCGTGAAGAGACACGTCTTCGACCGGTGTGCCGGGTTCCGGCTCGCTTTCGCCGAGGGCGGGAGGCGCTCCGCCACTTCGCTCGATCAACTCGGCCACTTTCGCCGGAGTCCCCGCTTCGGAGAGCAGCTCCCGGATGCCGATCCGCACGCCGAAGGCACGCTCCAGTTCGCGGGCCAGCCCCATCAGGGCGAGCGAATCGGCACCGCCCGCCACGAACGACGTGTCTTCGGGCAAGTCGTCGGCGCCGAGCCGGTCGGCGGCGAGCCGACGGACCTCGGCGAGAACCGCCCCCGAGCTCACCTGCCCGGCGCCTGACGGGGCGGGAGCCGACGGCCGCGCGAAGCGGACCCGTCGGTAGGGGTACCCGGGCAACGGGACGCGGCGGCCGTCGGGCGCCAGCTCCGCCCAATCCAGGTCGGTGCCGCGCCGGTACAGCGCGGCGGCCGCGCGAAGCACCGCGGCGCACTCATCGTCGGGCGGGGAGCCCACGGACGGCTGCCAGTACCGGTGCGGGAGGGCCGCGCGTCCCATCGAGCCGAGCACCTCACGCGGGCCGATCTCCAAGTAGGCCCCGCAATCCGCGCGTTCGAGCGCTCGCAGCGACTCGTCGAAACGTGCCGTCTCACGGATCTGCCTCCGCAGGTAGCGTGCGTCGACCGAGGCACCGGCCGGGATCACCCCGCCCAGGTTGCTCGCGAACGGCATCCGCAACGGGCCGAACCGCACCGCTTCGGCCGCGCGTTCGAATTCGTCGAGAACGGGATCGAGCAGCGCCGAATGGAAAGCCCTGTCCACCGGAAGCCTTTGCCAGGAGAGGTTTTCCCGGTCGAGCAGGGTCTCCGCCGCCGCGATCGCCGCCGACGGTCCGGACAGGACGCAGGACTGGTCGCCGTTGACCACCGCGACCTCGGTCCCGGTCGCGACGGCGAGATGCTCGCCCCGCTCCGGCGAGACGCGGACCGCGATCATGCCGCCCGCCTCGGTCCCCTGCATGAGCCTGCCGCGCAAGCAGGTCAGCCGCAGACCGTCGGCCACGGCGATCCCGCCGGCCGCGGCGAGCGCCGCGTACTCCCCCAAACTGTGTCCCACCACGAAATCCGGCCGCACACCCCACGACAGCCAGAGCCGCGCCAGCGCGAACTGGTGACAGAACAGCGCGGGCTGTCCCTCCGCTGTAGGCACTGTGGACAGTGCGGCGGCCGGATCGGGCGTGCCGAGCAGGGCGTCGGCCACACCGGCGGCCCCGAATTCCTCGGCGAGCCCCAGCAACTCATCCAGCGTTTCGCGGAAGACGGGGAAAGTGTCCCGAAGCCGTGCGGCCATCCCCCGATACGCCGCGCCCTGTCCGGAGAAGGCGAACGCGAGCGTGCCGAACTGGTGTGGCGCAGAGGATTCCTCGCTGATCGCGCCGAGCTCGGCCGCCAGTTCGGTGGTGTCACTCCCGACCACGGCGAGCCGGTGCGACCGATGCGGTCTGCCGAGCGCCATGCTGGCCGCCACGTCCGGCGCCCGCAGATCCGGGTGCGCGCGCAGATGATCTCGGAGGGCTACGGTGAGCGCGGACAGCCCCTCGGCGTCGACGGCCGACACGGGCAGCAGCACCGGTCCCCGCGCCGCCGGTGCCGGCGGGGGCAGCGGGGCCTGTTCCAGGATCACGTGGACGTTCGTACCGCCAACGCCCAGCGCGCTGACTCCGGCCCGCCGCGGTCCGTCGGTGATCCACGGCGTGTGCTCCGTCGCCAGCACGAACGGGCTGCCTGCCAGCCGGAGTTCCGGATTGGGCCGGTTCAGGTTCAGGGTCGGCACCAGTTCTCCGTGCTTCAGCATCAGCACCGTTTTGACCAAGCCGGCGAGACCGGCGCAGGTGTCCAGATGGCCGATGCCGGGCTTGACGGAGCCCAGCGCGCAGAACCCGGTGTGGCCGTCCTCCGCGTAGGCCTGGCTGAGCGCCTCGAACTCGACAGGGTCGCCCAGCGCGGTACCGGTGCCGTGCGCCTCGACGTAGGTGACGGACGATGCCGCCACCCGGGCGCGTGCCAGTGCCAGCCGGACGACGTCGGCCTGCCCGGACACGCTCGGCGTCGCGAACCCCGCGGTGCGGCCCGCGTCGTTGTTCACCGCCGAACCCAGGATCACCGCGTGCACGGTGTCACGGTCGGCGATCGCCCGATCGAGCCGTTTCAGCAGGACCGCGATCACCCCGTTGCCGCCGACCGTGCCGTCCGCACCGGCGTCGAACGCCCGGCAGGCACCGGTCGGCGAAAGAATCCCGCCCGGGTACGGCCGGTAACCCGAATCCTGCGGGAGGTGAACGGCCGCCGCCCCGGCCAAGGCCAGGTCGGCGTCCCCGGTGAGCAGTGCCTGCCCGGCGAGGTGCAGCGCGACCAGCCCGGTCGAACACGCCGTCTGCACCCCGACCGCGGGCCCCGAGAGCCCCAGCCGGTGCGCCACCCGGCCCGCCAGGAAATCGGGCTCCGTTCCCATCGCCGTCTGCATCGCGGTCAGCTCGTCCGGGGCGGGTGGAGGCGCGTCTTGAGCGACGCGCCGTTGGTGGCCGTAAAGCTGCATGCCCGTCCCGGCGAACACGCCGATCCTGGTCCCCGCGGCCGCCGCCGCGTAGCCGCCCGATTCGAGCGCCTCGTGACAGCACTCCAGGAACAGGCGGTGCGCGGGCGCGGTCAGTGCCGCCTCGTGTGGGCTCATCCCGAAGAAGTCCGCGTCGAACGAGTCGACGTCGTCGAGCGCGCCGGCGACCGGGACCACCCCCGGTTCCCCGCCGTCGAACGTCCGCACCCGGGATACGCCGTCGCGCAGGTCGGCCCAGAATCCGTCGAGGTCCGTCGCACCGGGCAACCGCACCGCGACACCGATGATCGCGATCCGGTCGTCGTGTGCCGGGGCGGCCACCACGGAGGGCTCCTTCACCCGGCCCTGTCCCGACAGGTGGTCGGCGAGCAGGGCGGGGGTCGGGTACTCGAACGCCAGGGTCGGCCGCACCTCCCGGCCGAGCAGCGCGGTCAGCGTCGTGGTCAGCCTGACCACGGTCACCGAGGTCATCCCCGCCTCGTAGAACGGCGTGCGTGGATCGACGTCCTGGCCGAGTACCTCCCGGACCGCCGCGAGGATGGTGGCGCGGACGTCGCCGGCGCCCGCCCGCCCGAGTTCCCCGGCGAGCAGTCGTCGCCGCAGTTCGGCGCGCTGGACCTTGCCGCCGCCGGTCCGCGGGAACTCGTCGGGCGCGACCGGGACCACCTTCGCCACGGTCAGCCGCAATCTGCCGAACACCGCCTCCCGCACCGTCTTCGCGACCGCGTCGAATCCGGCCGCGCGCGCCGCCATCAGGATGACCAGGTCCTCGGTACCGGACTCGGCGTTGGGCAGGCCGACCGCGGCCACCTCGCCTGCCTGGGCACCGCCCGCCGCGCACACGACTTCCTCGATCTCGTGGCAGAAATGGTTCTGTCCATTGAGGATGATCAGATCCTTGGCCCTGCCGGTGAGCACCACCTGACCGTTCGCCAGGAACGCGAGGTCACCGGTGTCCAGCCACCCCGGCGCGGGGAACGCGGCGCGGTTCGCCTCCTCGGCGTGCAGGTATCCGGGGGTGACGCGGGCGGAGCGCACCTGCAGCCTGCCGATCTCACGCTCGCGCAGCAGTTCGCCGCGGTCGTCCACCACCCGCACGCTCGCCCCGGGCGCGGGGGAACCGACCGCCACGAACGTGCTGCACTCGTGCTCTTCCGCGGAATCGGGGGCTTCGCGCAGTTCGCCGTCGAGGCTCGACTTCAACACGCGGTGCACGCTGTCCGGTGTACCGAGACTGCCGAAGGTGATCGCGGTGACCGTCTCCGTCATCCCCCACACCGGCCGGATCCGGCTCTCCTCGATGCCGAACCGGGCGGTCTGCTCGAGAAAGCGCGACATCACCGGCAGCTGGATCTGCTCGCCGCCGCAAACCAGTGTGCGGACCGAGGACAGATCCCGGTCGCGGGTGTCCCCGGCCAGCTCGGCGGCCACTTGCGCGAACCCGAACGTCGGCGACCAGCTGTGCGCGACCCGGTACTCGGCGAGCAGATCCAGCCAGCGGCTCGGCCTGCCCAGTACCAGCTCGGTCGGCACGTGCACGTTCGTCACGCCGGAGTAGACCTCGAGCACGTGGTAGAGGAGCAAGGCACCGCTGTGGTCCACCGGAAGCCAGTTCAGCGTGGTGTCATCCGGCCGCAGGCCGAGCGCCTCGCGGGACCCGGCCGCGAACTCCATCAGGCCGCGATGCGTCAGAGGGATCGCCTTGGCGGCGCCGGTACTGCCGGAGGACAGCATCACCAGGGCCGGATCGTCCGGCGCCGGCGAGTGAAGGCCGAGTTCGGGCAGTGCGCTCATCGGCTCCGTCGACACCCGCGCGAGCCGCAAACCGGACAAGCCCGGCGCCGTGCCGTCGACGAGCACCAGCGGATCACCCAGCAGCTCGGCCACATACTTCAGCCGCCGCCGCGACGTGTCGTCCTCCGCCGCGCCCGCCATCGGCACCGGCAGCGCGCCACCGAGTACACATCCCCAGAAGGCCGGGAAGAACTCGGAGAGCGGCAGACCGGACAGGACTATCGGATCGCCGGGGCCTGCTCCGAGGCCCCGCAGCCGGGCCTGCACCGCGCTCGCCTTGGCCAGGAGTTCCGGGTAGGGACAGCGAGCCGGCTTTCCCGCCGCGTCCAACGTCACCACCGCTCGATCGGGCGCGCCGGCCGCGGCGTTCCGCAGCGCTTGGGCCAGATCCACTCGCTCACCCGTCCCCGGTTCGAGCGGTCCCCCGTGAACCAACGCTTCCCCCATCACGATCCTTTCTTCGCTGCTTTCGCGACACTGGGCAACACACCGACAGTCCCCGACCGGCGGCTCCGAAGGCGCAGCAGGACGATCCCGACCACGAGGACCGGGAGGGCGTGGTAGGCCGCGACGACGACCGGCGGAGGCGCGACCTCGAGCAGCAGGCCGCAGGTGGCCATCCCGGTGGCGAACCCGGCGGTCTCCGCGCTGGCCGACAGGCCGAACAACCGCGCGCGTTCCGCTTCCGGCGCGGCCTGCAATCTGCTCAGATACGCGACCTCGGTGAGCCCGTCGGCGAGGCCCGCCACGAACAGGACCACCACCAGCACCGGGATCGGCAAGCCGGTGAACGCGACCACGAACGCCACCGACATCAGCACGGTCCCGGCGGCGAACGCGCGTTCGCCGAGCCACGCCACCCTGCCGTGGTCAGTCCGGCGGACGACCCACTGCACCGCGATGGTGCCGACGGCCCAAGCCGTCCAGAACCAGCTCATGAAGGCGTACGGCGCGCCCGGCCACTCCGCGCCCGCGTGTACCGGCAGGGCCACGTTGTGCGACGCCGAACCGAAGGCGTCGGAGCCTCGGATGAGCACCAGACCGAGGACGACCGACGACAGTCCGGCCGTCACCCGCGCCCGGGGACCGCCGGTCGGCACGGCCGCCGTCTCCCGGCCGGAACCGTTGGTGTTCAAGGGAAGCAGCCATAACACCGCCGCGGAAACCAAGAACGACGCGGCGTTGATCAGGAACGCGGCCTCGAATCCGCCCGCCATGACCACGACAGGCGCCGCCGCGTAGCCCAGCACCGTCCCCAGTGATCGCCCAGCGACCAGCCGCCCGTTCGTCCGTACCCGCCGGCCCTGTCCCACCATCGAGGGCACACTCGTCCGCAGCGACACCGAGAACACCGTGTTGCCCGCACCCAGTACGGCGGCGGCCACGAGCAGCCCGCCCAGCCCGACCGCCTGTCCCGCGACGCCGAGCACGATCATCGCCGCCGCCTGGGCGAGATCCGCGACGACCATCAGCCGCCGCCGCTCATACCGCGTGGCGAGCCGTCCCGCCGGCACGCCGAACAGGAAACCGGCGCCGATGCGTACCGCCATCACCGCGCCGAGGCCGAGCGGCCCGCCGGTCACTTCCAGCGTGAACAAGGCCAGCGCGATCAGGTTGAGAAAGGTCCCGAACGACGACACCGAATACGCCACGAGAAACGCCAAAAGCGCGGCATCACCAGTACCGGTTTTCCGGCCGCGACGAACGAACATCGAATCCCCTGATCGTTTTCCGGAGCCGGCCGGGCGCTACGTGAATCGGTGCGGTTGACACTGATGAGCACTCCGGGACCGAAGGGGATTTCCACCCGAGAGAGGGCAGCCCAAAACACAAAAGACGCGGTCGCACTGTGAAACGACCACTGAAGCCGAAACTTAGACCATGGACAAAAAATAAATAACGTTTCCCACCAGAGACGTGCCGAGGCACGCCGACTGCTTTACTTCCCCAGTTTTCCCATCTCGGCGAGAATAACCGCCCGAATTCACCTCGTCAACAGCGAGCACCGCCTCCGAACGGCTCGAATTCAATCGAGCACGCCGAGTGAAATCAAAGCGGCGCGGCGACGAGAATTACTCCATCGGAATCCGTGATTCTGCCGTTTGCCTCGTCCGGTTCCCGCCGAACGGACGCTCATTCGTCGGGCGGTGACCGACCGGCTACGCGGTACGCCCAACGGGCCTCAGCGGTAGGTGAACTTCGGCGGCCTCCGCGCCAGAAACGCGGCCACGCCCTCGGCGTAGTCTTCGCCGTGCAGGGCACCGAGCCGGATCTCGTCCACTTCGGCGTCGGATTCCTCTTGTCCCGCAACGATCTTCTCGATGATCCGGTTCATCCCGCGCACCGACGCCTGTGAGCGCGAAGCCAGCGTCTCGACGAACTTCGCCGTCGAAGCCTCCAGCTCATCGGCCGGGAAGACGTCGTTGAGCAGTCCGATCTCCCGTGCCCGCCGCGCGTCGACGAGTTCACCCGAGAGCAGGAAGTACTTCGCGTTCGCGGGGCCGACCAAGGAGACCAGCTGCCGTGTCGAATCGAAGTGGTAGACGATCCCGAGCTTCGCCGGCGTGATGCCGAAGCGCGAGCCCGCCGCGGCGAACCGGAAGTCGCAGGCGACCGAAATCTGGCAGCCGCCGCCGATGCAGTTCCCCTGGATCATCGCCACCGTCGGCTTCCGCGACGCGGTCAGCGCCGCCACGGCACCGTCGACGGCCTTGTCGTAGGTCTCGGCCGCCTCGGCGGTGGACCGCAGGTCACGGAACTCGCTGATGTCCGCGCCCGCCGAGAAATGCGCGCCCGCGCCGGTCAGCACGAGGACCTTGATCGCCGGGTCCGCCTCCACCCGCCCCACCACGTCCGGGATCGCCGACCACATCCCGTAGGTGATCGCGTTCATCTTCTCCGGCCTGGTGAATGTCAGCCGTGCGACCTCGCCGTCGCGAGTGAACTCGAACCCGTCAGTCATGCCCTGAACCATAACCGGGCCCCACCGGTGGTCACGAAGCCGAAGTGACCCGATACACGTCGTAAACGCCCTCGACTCCTCGAACCACCTTCAGCACGTGGCCGAGGTGCTTCGGGTCGCCCATCTCGAACGAGAACCGGCTGACCGCGACCCTGTCGCGTGACGTCGTCACCGACGCGGACAGGATGTTGACCTTCTCGTCCGCGAGCACCTTGGTGACGTCCGAGAGCAGACGGTGCCGGTCCAGCGCCTCGACCTGGATCGCGACGAGGAACACCGAAGACGCCGACGGCGCCCATTCGACCTCGACCAGCCGTTCGGGCTGCGCCGTCAGGTCGTCGGCGTTGGTGCAGTCGGTCCGGTGGACGCTGACACCACCGCCACGCGTGACGAAACCGAGGATCTCGTCGCCCGGCACCGGCGTGCAGCAGCGGGCAAGTTTGGCCCAGACGTCGCTGGCGCCCTTCACCACGACACCGACGTCGTTCGAGCCGCGGCGACGGGTGACGGTGGACGGTGTCGCGCGCTCGGCGAGCTCCTCCTCCGCCTCGTCGACCCCGCCGATGAGCGCGACCAGGCGTTGCACGACGTGCTTCGCGCTGGTGTGGCCCTCGCCGACGGCGGCGTACAGCGAACTGATGTCGGGATGCCGGAGTTCGGTGGCGACCGCGCCCATCGACTCGGCGGAGACCAGCCGCTGGATCGGGAGGCCGACCTTGCGGACCTCCTTGGTGATGGCCTCCTTGCCGCCTTCGATCGCCTCGTCGCGGCGTTCCTTGGCGAACCACTGCCGGATCTTCGCGCGGGCCTTGGGCGAGCCGGCGAACTGCAGCCAGTCGCGGCTCGGGCCCGCCGTTTCGGCCTTCGAGGTGAAGATCTCGATGACCTCGCCGTTTTCCAGCTTGCGCTCGAGCGCGACGAGCCTGCCGTTGACGCGAGCGCCGATGCAGCGGTGCCCGACCTCGGTGTGCACGGCGTAGGCGAAGTCGACCGGCGTCGAATCGACCGGCAGCGTGATCACATCACCCTTGGGCGTGAACACGAAGATCTCGCGCGAGGCGAGCTCGTAGCGGAGCGACTCCAGGAAGTCGCCCGGGTCCGCGGCCTCACGCTGCCAGTCGAGGAGCTGGCGCATCCACGCCATCTCGTCGACGTCCACGGCGTTCCCGTTGTGGGTGCCCTTGGTCTCCTTGTACCGCCAGTGCGCGGCGATGCCGTACTCGGCGGTGCGGTGCATCTCGTAGGTGCGGATCTGGACTTCCAGCGGTTTGCCGTCCGGCCCGATCACCGTGGTGTGCAACGACTGGTAGACGCCGAACCGCGGTTGCGCGATGTAGTCCTTGAACCGGCCGGGGACCGGCTGCCACAGCGCGTGGACGACACCCATCGCGGCGTAGCAGTCACGGACGTCCTCGACCAGGATCCGTACGCCCACCAAGTCGTGAATGTCGTCGAGGTCGCGGCCGCGAACGATCATCTTCTGGTGGATCGAGTAGTAGTGCTTCGGCCTGCCCTCGACCTTGGCTGTGATCCGCGAGCCTTCGAGGTTGCCGGTCAGCTCGGTGATCACCGAGCGCAGGTACGTGTCCCGCGAAGGCGCGCGATCGGCGACCAGCCGGACGATCTCGTCGTACTTCTTCGGCTGCAGGATGGCGAACGCCAGGTCCTCCAGCTCCCATTTGACCGTCGCCATGCCGAGCCGGTGCGCCAGCGGGGCGAGGACCTCGAGGGTCTCGCGCGCCTTGCGGGCCTGCTTCTCGGGCGGCAGGAAGCGCATCGTGCGCATGTTGTGCAGCCGGTCGGCCAGCTTGATGACCAGCACACGCGGGTCCCGCGCCATCGCGATGACCATCTTGCGGATGGTCTCGGCCTCGGCCGCGGTGCCGAGCTTGACCTTGTCCAGTTTGGTGACGCCGTCGACGAGCTCGCCGACCTTCTCACCGAAGTCCGCTTTCAGGCTCTCCAGCGAGTAGCCGGTGTCCTCGACGGTGTCGTGCAGCAGTGCGGCGACCAGCGTCGTGGTGTCCATGCCGAGTTCGGCGAGGATGGTCGCGACCGCGAGCGGATGCGTGATGTACGGGTCGCCGGACTTGCGCCGCTGCTCCCGGTGGAGCTCTTCGGCGACGTCGTAGGCGCGCTGGAGCTGCGCGAGGTCGGCGTTCGGATGCAGCTCACGGTGGATGACGGCGAGCGGCTCGAGTACCTGCTTGACCGGCGCGGCGCGCTGCGCGGTGATCCGGCGGGCGAGACGGGCACGGACACGGCGCGTCGCGGACGGTGTCGGCGCGGCCCCCTGTCGCGTCACACCGTTCTGCTCGGTGCCGTCCTTCGAGGACACCGCGGCATCGAGCTCTTGGCTCACCCGCACCTCCTGCGCTTCGTGCGGCCTTCGGACGTCAAGCGTAGCCGCTCCTCCGTACGGCACACTGGGGACGCCCGCTCAACACACCCGGAGGGCCTCCACACGACGCCCTTCAAGCACGGAACGACCGCCGAGCCCGGCGAGTTCCATGACCACCGACACCCCGGTGACCTGCGCTTTCGCGTCTTCCAGCAGTTTGCAGGTCGCCGCGACCGTGCCGCCCGTGGCGAGCACGTCGTCGAGGACCGCGACACGCTGACCGGGCGCGACGACGCCTTCGGGGAGTTCGACGGTCGCGGTGCCGTACTCCAGCGTGTAATCGACCCGGCCCGCGACCCGCGGCAGCTTGCCGGGTTTGCGGATCAACGCCACGCCGAGACCGCGGGAGTAGCCGACGGCGGCGGCGAGCAGGAACCCGCGCGCTTCGACTCCTGCCAGCAGGTCGACGTCGGGATCGACGGTGGCGGCCAGGGCGTCGGTGACGGCCTTGAAGCCGGCCGCGTCGGCGAACAGCGGGCTCAGGTCCCGGAACAGCACGCCGGGTTCCGGGAAGTCCGGCACGTCGGCGATCAGGTCGAGTGCCTTGTCCAGCTCCATGTACTTCCTGCTCTCCAACTCGCCTGTGTTCCGTGACCGGTCGCTATGAAGGGGCCTTTCATTGCAAATTTTGCAATGAAAGGCCCCTTCATAGCGCTTGAAAGCCGGTTACTTCTTACGCTTGCCCGACGGGCGGCCCTTGTGGGCCTTCTGGTTCCGGGCGGGGACGCTCGCCGCGGCGGCGTACGCCTTCTCCTTGCGGAGTTCGGCGGCCAAGGCGTCCTCGTCGGCCGGGTCGAAGTCGTCGTCGCGCTCCGCGGCGGCCTTGCGGGCCTGGTTCGCGCGTCGCGAGGCGACCCGATCGGCCTGCTGCCGGTACTTCGGGTCACGCATCTTGAAGTCGACCAGGAGCGGGGTCGCCAGCGCGACCGACGACAGCACGCCGACCACGGTGCCGGTGAGCTGCACCAGCGCGAGCTCCTGCAGGGTGCCGGAACCGAGCAGGAGGTAGCCGATCACGAGCAGACCGAGGATCGGCAGCGCCGCGATCAACGAGGTGTTGAACGAACGCATCAGCGTCTGGTTCAACGCCAGGTTCGCCGCTTCCCCGTAGGTCCGACGGGTCAGGCCGAGCAGGCCACGCGTGTTTTCGCGGACCTTGTCGAACACCACCACCGTGTCGTACAGCGAGAACCCGAGGATCGTCAGCAGACCGATCACCGTCGCCGGCGTGACCTCGAAACCGATCAGCGAGTACACACCCGCCGTCACCACGATGTCGTTCAGCAGGGTGACCAGCGCCGCGGCCGCCATCCGGGGGTCGAAGTACAACGCCAGGAACAGCGTCACCGCCAGCAGGAAGACCCCGAGCGCGATCAGCGCCTGCCGGGAGATCTCCCCGCCCCATGACGCGCTGACCGCGCTGTCACTGATCGCCTGGACGCTGGGCTGGCCGGAGGTCCCGATCGGGCCCAGTTCCTGGAACAGGGCCTGCTTCACCTTGGCGACTTCGGCCGCGTCCAAGGTGTCCGAACGGAGCTGGATGGTCGACGAAACGCCGCTGCCGACCTTCTGCGCCTCGTCGGCGGGCTTGCCCAGCGAGGAGGCGAAGACCTCCTTGGCCCGCTCTTCGGTGATCTGCCCGCTCTTGCCGTTGGCGGGCAGCTGGATCTGGGTGCCGCCTTCGAAGTCGATGCCGAAGTTGAAGCCCTTGATCCCCATCGACGCGATGCACACCAACACCAGCGCGCCGAAGAAGAGGTACCAGCGCTTGCGGACGCCGACGACGTTGAACACGCCGCTGCCCACATACATCCGGTGGAAGACGCTCTCGCGTTTGTTCTCGGTGGTGTTCTTCTCGTCGACCACGGTCACGCCTCCTTGACGTTCGGGCGACCGGTGGCGGGACGGGCCGCCTTGCGCTCCGAGCCCAGCTGCTGCACGGCGCCGAGGCCGAGGTTCTTGGGGTTGGACAGGAACTTCGACTTCGACCGGGAGATCATCGCGACCAGCGGATGCGTCACGAGGTAGACCACGACGAGGTCGAGCACCGTCGACATGCCGAGAGTGAACGCGAAGCCCTTCACGTCACCGACGGCCAGCAGGTAGAGGACCGCCGCGGCGAGGAAGCTGACCGCGTCCGCCGCGAGAATCGTGCGCTGGGCCCGGGACCAGCCGCGCGGAACCGCGGATCGGAAGGTTCTGCCTTCGCGGATCTCGTCCTTCAATCGTTCGAAGTAGATGACGAACGAGTCCGCGGTGATACCGATCGCGATGATCAGGCCCGCCACGCCCGCGAGGTCGAGGGTGTACCCGATCCACCGCCCCAGCAGCACCAGGACCCCGTACACGATCGCGAACGACAAGCCGAGCGACAGAATCGTCAGCAGGCCGAGCAGCCGGTAATAGAACATGCAGTAGATGAACACGGCCAGCAGGCCGATACCGCCGGCGATGAGGCCCGCCTGCAGCGACGCGAGACCCAGCGTCGCGGACACCGTCGTCGCGTCCGAGGACTCGAACGACAGCGGCAGCGAACCGTACTTCAGCACATCCGCCAGGTCCTTCGCCTCGGTCTGGCTGAACCGGCCGGTGATCTGCGTCTGACCGCCGAGGATCGCGGACTGGATGGTCGGCGCGGAGACGACCTGCGTGTCGAGGACGAACGCCGCCTGCTTCTGGGTGTTCTTCGAGGTGAAGTCGCCCCAGATCTGGGAACCCTCGCTCTTGAAGTTCAGGTTGACGACCCACTGGGAGTTCTGGGTGTCGTAGGCCGAGGAGGCGTCGGAGATCTGCGTTCCGGGAAGGAACTCCGGCTCCAGCAGGTACTTCATCGAGTTCTTGTCACCGCAGGCGACCAGCGGCCTGTCGGTGAGGTCGTTGCCGACCAGCGGGTCCGACACCTTGGGGTCGCAGTTGAGCGCCGCGAAGGCCTTCTCGGCGGCCGCGGCCTGCTTCGCCTGGTCCGTCGACAGCAGATCGGGGTTCTGCCGGAGGTTCCGGGCTTCCTCGATCTCCCTCTTGGTCTTCTCGTCCGCGTTCTCGTCCGGCTGCTGCTGCGGCGCGCCGACCGCGCCACCGCCACCGTTGGCCGGGCTGCTCGGCGGAGCGCTTACGCCCGGAGACGTGGGCGGCGCTGAAGACGGCGTGCCCGAAGCGGGCGGGGTCGACGGCTGCGGAACCGGGGTCACCGGCTGCGACGTCACGACCTTCCGGAAGCCCAGCTTCGCGGTCTTGCCAAGGGCCTTGGCCTGGTCGCCCTGCTCGCCGGGGACGGTGATCACGACGTTGCTGCCGTCGAGGACGACCTCGGTGCCGCTGACGCCGATACCGTTGACCCGGCGCTCGATGATCGAGCGGGCCTGTTCGAGGGACTCTCGCGGAGGGTCGCCGCCGTCGGGATTGCGGGCGGTCAGCGTAACCCTCGTGCCGCCTTGCAGATCGATGCCGAGCTTCGGCGTCGGCTTGCCGCTACCGGTGAAGAACACCAGGGCGTACAGCGCCACCAGGATCAGGGCGAAGAAGGCGAGATAGCGTCCCGGGCGGAGATGCCCGGCCGGTGCGGCCACTGTGCTTCGGTCTCCTCGAACGGACTGGGTGTTCCCCAATGGACTTGGCTGTTCACACACCGGACGGGAGCCCGGTGGTACCGCGAACCTGCCTCGCTGACGATGCCCGGTGAACGGGCACGACTATGACGACGGACACGCACGCAGCACCGAGACACTACTCGGTGCTGCGTGAGCCCGGCGTTGGCCCCGCACCTACGAAAGTCTGGTGTCGGGGATGGCCTTACAGCCCGCTACTTCTTGCCGTGCTCCAGCGGAGGAGCGATCTGCGCGCCCGACTTCTCCTCGACGCGCTCGTCGTCCTTCGACTCGACGGCCGGCTCCTCGACGACGGCCTCGTCGTCGATCGTGTCAGCGTCGTCTACGTCGGTCTCGACGACCGGCTCGACCTTCTCGCGGACGGCCTGACGCAGCCAGGTGGTCACGACACCGGGAGCGATCTCGAGGTCGATCGTGGTGTCGGCGGAAGCGTCGGCGACAGACGCGTAGAGACCGGAGGTGGTCATCACCCGGTCACCGGGAGCCAGGCTCGAGAGCAGCTCCTGCTGCGCTGCCGCCGCCTTCTTCTGCTTACGGGTGCCCATGACGAGCGGAATCGCCACAACGAGCATCAGGAGCAGCGGCAGCAATAACTGGTTCATGATTCTCCATTTCGAGCGGACGCCGCGCGGTGCGCTTGTTTTGTCCGATTTGGCGGGGTGTGCTCTCTCCGAGTGTGCCAGGTGCCAGCGGAAACTCCACCACCACCCGTCGTCACCGCGGGCCTCGGGCCGCGTGAACGGTCCGGTCAGTCCTGGTCGAACAGGCTCGGTCCGCCCTGCTCGCCACGAGTGGCACCGGCCGGGGCCGGCAGGCCGAGGTGCTCCCAGGCGGCCGCTGTGGCGACCCGGCCGCGAGGAGTGCGGGCGAGCATACCGGCGCGGACCAGGTAAGGCTCACACACCTCTTCGACGGTGGTCGGTTCTTCCCCCACCGCGACGGCCAGCGTGGACACGCCGACCGGACCGCCGCCGAAGGAACGCACCAGCGCGGTCAGCACAGCGCGGTCGAGTCTGTCGAGGCCGAGTTCGTCGACGTCGTAGACCTCCAGCGCGGCACGCGCGATCTTGCGCGTGACCTTGCCGTCGGCCCGGACCTCGGCGTAGTCGCGCACCCGGCGCAGGAGCCGGTTGGCGATCCGGGGTGTGCCCCGGGACCGGCGGGCGATCTCCTCGCAGCCGTCCCGGTCGATGTCGATGTCGAGGATCGTGGCGGCGCGGCGGGCGACGAGCTCCAGTTCGCTGTCGCTGTAGAACTCCATCTGCCCGGTGAAACCGAACCGGTCACGCAGCGGGCCGGTCAGCGAACCGGACCGCGTCGTGGCCCCGACCAGGGTGAACGGCGCGATCTCCAACGGGATGCTGGTGGCGCCGGGCCCCTTGCCGACGACCACGTCGACGCGGAAGTCCTCCATCGCGAGGTACAGCATTTCCTCGGCGGGCCGGGCGATACGGTGGATCTCGTCGATGAAAAGGACGTCACCGGGCGCCAGGTTGGACAGCATCGCGGCCAGGTCGCCAGCGCGTTCCAGCGCCGGTCCGGAGGTGATCCGGATGGCGGCGTTGAGTTCGGCGGCGACGATCATCGCCATACTCGTCTTGCCCAGCCCCGGCGGACCGGAGAGCAGGACGTGATCCGGCGGGACACCCCGGCGGCGCGCGCTTTCCAGGACCAGTTCGAGCTGTTCGCGCACCCGCGGCTGGCCGACGAACTCGTCCAGTTTGCGGGGGCGCAGCGTGGTCTCGACCTCGCGTTCGCCGGTCTGCGGCAGCGCCGAGAGCGTCTCGTCGTCGGCGTCGAAATCCGTCACGGCTTCATAGTCCATGTGGCTCTGTTACCGCTTCCGCCCGAGGCCCGCCAAAGCGGCACGCAACACGGAAGCCGTCGTGTGGCCTTCGCCTTCGCCGAGCACCTTGTCGACGGCAAGTTCGGCCTGCTTGGCCGGGAAGCCGAGGCCCGCAAGCGCTTCGACGACCTCCCCCCGCAGCGCGCCGGGTGCCACCACCACCGGTGTGCCGTCGGTCGGGCCGGCCAGCGCGGTGACCTTGTCGCGCAGTTCGAGGGTGAGCCGCTCGGCGCCTTTGCGGCCGATGCCGGGCACCTGGGTGAGCACGGTGATGTTGCCTTCGACCAGCGCGGAGCGCAGTTTGTCGGGATCGAGGACGGCCAGCGTCGCCAGCGCGAGGCGCGGCCCGATCCCGGAGACCGTCTGCAGGAGGCCGAACAGCTCGCGGGCGTCGGCGTCGGCGAAACCGAACAGCGTCAAGGAATCCTCGCGGACCACGAGCGCGGTGTGCAGCATCGCCTCCTCACCGCGGCGAAGCGTCGCGAGAGTGGCGGGCGTGGCCTGCACGGCGAAGCCCACTCCCCCGACCTCGATCACGACGTGGTCGAGACCGATTGAGAGGATTTCACCGCGTACCGAGGAGATCATCGAGCCGCTCCCTGCGTTTTGGCTTCGTCTTTTTTGGCGCGCTGTGCTGCGGCCGCGAGCCGGGCCTTGTGGTTCTTGGCGATCTCGGCGGCCCTGGCCTCGGCTTCGGCGAGCCGGACCCGCATCGGTTCGCGCCACAGATGGCAGATGGCGAGCGCGAGCGCGTCCGCGGCGTCCGCCGGATGCGGTTTGACCTCGAGGCCGAGCAGCCGCATGACCATACCGGTGACCTGCGCCTTGTCGGCGCGGCCGGAGCCCGTGACGGCGGCCTTGACCTCACTCGGGGTGTGGAACACGACCGGCAGCCCCCGCTTGGCCGCGGCGAGCGCGACGACGCCGCCCGCCTGCGCGGTGCCCATCGCGGTGCGCACGTTGTGCTGCGCGAAAACGCGTTCCACCGCGATGGCGTCGGGCTTGTAGCGATCCATCCACCGCTCGGCGGCGTCGGAGATCCCCAGCAGGCGCACGCCGAGATCGGCGTCCGGCGGGGTCCGCACGACCTCGACGGCCACAGCGCGGACGGTGCGGCCCGTGCCGCCGTCGACCACTCCGAGCCCGCACCTGGTCAGACCGGGGTCGACCCCGAGTACCCGCACGCGTTTCCTCCGCACTTCCGGCGAACATCCGTTCGAGCCTGAGGCTACCCGGGATCCCTCCGGGCAAGATGAGGACATGCCGAGCCTCGACGAGTTCACCGTTCATCTGGGTCTGGAACCGCTGCCCGTCGAGGGCGGCCGCTGGGCGCAGAGCTGGCGCGACGAGACCGCTTCGGCGATCTACTACCTGCTGGCTCCGCCGGAAACGTCTGCGCCGCACCGCCTTGACCGGCTGGAGATCTACGCCCACCACGCCGGCGCGCCGGTGCGGATGCTGCTGCTGCACCCGGACGGGCGGATCTCGCGGCCGGTGCTGGGGCCGGACGTCGCGGCCGGTCAGCGGCCGCAAGTGGCGGTGCCCGCCGGAGTCTGGCAGGCGTCGGTCAGTACCGGTGAGTGGAGCTTGGTGGGGACGGTGGTGGTGCCGCCTTATACGGACGACTGCGTGGAGTTCCGGGCCGCCACCGCTTTGGCGGCGGAGTGGCCCGAGGCGGCCGCCGACCTGACGCCCTGGCTGGAGTGAGCCGGGTTGGTCGTGAGTGGCGATTCGGGTTAGAACCCGAATCGCCACTCACGACCACCTGGACCACGAACCTCAGGGACCGTCGACGCCCGGCGTCCAACTCTCCGGGTCACCGGATTCGGTCAGCACGGGCTGGTACCGCGCGAAACCCTCGGGCGCGTCCGGATGCCACGGGAAGTGCCCGTCCGGCGTTGCGACGATCATTTGCAGCGCCGGGAAGTCCCCGTCCGGGTAGATCAGGAACGCGCTCCCGAAGTACTCGGGATAGTGCCCCTTCGCGACCCGTTCGAAGACCACCGGCGCGCCCTCGAAGAAATCGTCGTAGCGCCTGCCGACCTCGAAGATCTCACCGGCGGCCGCACGGTCGACGTAGGCGTCGAGCAGGACCGGCCCCATGTGCTCGGGCAGTCCGATCACGACCGCTTCCGCGACGTTGTGCAACGCCCAGGCGCACGCGGTGAAGCAGAAGGCCGCTTCCTCCTCGTCACCCTCGACCGCGATGACCGCGTTCCCTCTAGCCTCCGCCTGCGACTCGATCCACTGGAGGAGTTCGGCTTCTTCGGCGGTGAGGGCGTCGGCTTCAGAGGTCGTCACGCGCGACATTGTGCCCCACGCGAGCGCTCGCACCTAGTCCCGGGACCGATTTCCGCGGTACGGCTGGAAAAACGATCAGCCGACCTCTGCCATGACCTCATCCGACACATCGAAGTTCGCGTAGACGTTCTGCACGTCGTCGCAATCCTCGAGCGCGTCGATGAGCTTGAAGACCTTCTTCGCGCCTTCGACGTCCAGCGGGACGCTGACCGACGGCAGGAACGTGAGATCCGCGGACTCGTACTCGAAACCGGCTTCCTGCAAGGCTTTCCGGACCGGGACGAGGTCCGTCGCCTCGGAGACGATCTCGAAGTTCTCGTCGAGGTCGTTGACCTCCTCGGCGCCCGCGTCGAGCACGGCCATGAGGACGTCGTCCTCGGCGGCGTCGCCCTTGGGCATGATCACGACGCCCTTGCGGTTGAACATGTAGGAGACCGAACCCGGGTCGGCGAGCGAGCCGTTGTTCCGGGTGAGCGCGGTCCTGACCTCCATGGCGGCACGGTTCTTGTTGTCGGTGAGGCATTCGATCAGCACGGCGACACCGTTCGGGCCGTAGCCTTCGTAGGTGATGGTCTGCCAGTCGGCGCCACCCGCTTCTTCACCGGCACCACGCTTGCGCGCGCGCTCGATGTTGTCCTGCGGGACCGAGTTCTTCTTGGCCTTCTGGATGGCGTCGTAGAGCGTCGGGTTGCCATCCGGGTCGCCACCGCCGGTCCGTCCAGCCACCTCGATGTTCTTGATCAACCGGGCGAAGAGCTTGCCGCGCTTCGCATCCAGGTTGGCCTTCTTGTGTTTCGTGGTGGCCCACTTGGAGTGGCCGCTCATCTCTCCTCCATCTACTCCTGTGCCCGCCGCTGAGCACAGTGTCGGTTTTGCTAAGCCTGCCGCACGAGGTCGACGAACAGCCTGTGCACGCGTTCGTCCCCGGTGAGTTCGGGGTGGAACGACGTGGCGAGTACCGCCCCCTGCCGGACCGCGACGATCCTAGCGGCCGCGTCGTCCGAGCCCGGCATTTCGGGGACACTGGCGAGTACCTCGACTCCGTCGCCCGCCTTTTCGACCCACGGGGCGCGGATGAACACAGCGTGCACCGGTCCGCCTTCGACGCCGGTGAAGTCGAGGTCGGCTTCGAAGGAGTCCACCTGCCGCCCGAACGCGTTACGCCGGACGACGACGTCGAGTCCGCCGAGTTGCCGCTGGTCAGGCCGTCCGTCGAGGGCCTGGCGGGCGAGCAGGATCATGCCGGCGCAGGAGCCGAACGCCGGCATGCCGTCCGCGATGCGCTCGCGCAGCGGCTCCAGCAGTTCGAAGGTCTCCAGCAGCCTCGACATGGTGGTCGATTCGCCACCCGGCAGCACCAGACCGTCCACTTCGGACAGTTCGCTCGCGCGGCGGACCGGCAGCGCCCGCGCGCCGGCGCGTTCCACCATCGCGGCGTGCTCACGCACGTCGCCCTGCAGTGCGAGCACGCCGACCACCGGCCGTGCCCCCGTCGCGATCGCCACCCGACCTCCCGAAAGACCTTCCCCCCAGCTTAGGCCGTGTCCGGTGAGGCTGTTCGATGGGCTTCGTGATCCAGGTGGTTCCTGACGGCGCGGGCGGATCGGTCTCGTACCGGGTCGTACTCGGCCGCATCCGCCCGTGCCGTCAGGGAGCGCCTGGGCGCGGAGACCGCGAACAGCCTCACCGGACACGGCCTTGGGCGCCCCGGGGAACGGCCAGGTCAGGGGACCCCGGCCAGCCGCAGCAGGGCGGCGGTCGCGGCGGCCGCCACGACGACCAGCGCGAACGGCGCCTTGCGCCAGGCGAGCACGCCGCCGACCAGGACCCCGGCGGGCCGGGCGTATCCGGCGAACTCGTGGCCTTCGGTGAGCGCGGCGACCGCGACCAGCGCGGCCAGCAGGACGACGGCCGAACGCGCCATCAGTTTCTCGACCTTGGGCGACACGGTGAACCGCGCCTTCAGCACCGGCCCGGCGAACCGGAAGGCGAAGGTCCCGGCGGCGAGCACGCCGCCGGCGATGATCAGGTCCAGCGGGTCCATCAGTGCACTCCCTCGGGTTCGCGTTCGGCGGGTTCCTTCGCGGCCACTCCGGCCAGCACGCCGACCAGCGCGAGCAGCACCGGCAGGCCGGCGGGCAGGAACGGCGTCGTGGCCAGCGCGACGGCCACCCCGAGGAACACCGGCAGCCGGGTGGCACGATCGCGCAACGACGGCAGGACCAGCGCGAGCAGGACCGCCGGGAAGGCCGCGTCGAGGCCGAAGGCGTCGGTGTCACTGATCGCGGTGCCGGCGTACGCCCCGGCGAGGACACCGACGTTCCAGCACACGAACAGCCCGATCCCGCACACCCAGTACGCCGCCCGGCGCCGCTCTTCGTCGCGCTGGGCCAGCGCGAACGCGACCGATTCGTCGATCATCAGGTGGCTGCCGACGATCCTCGACGACCACCGCTTGCCGAGGACGTCTCCGATCGCGAAGCCGAACGGCAGATGCCGCGCGTTGGCGAGCAGACCCGCCGCGACGGCCGCCACCGGGCTGCCGCCGGCAGCGATGATGCCGACGAACATGAACTGCGAGGCGCCCGCGAAGACCAGTACCGAAAGCAGCATCGGCGCCCAGATCGGGAAGCCGGAGCCCACCGCGATCGCACCGTAGGAGATGCCGACAATGGTGTCGGCGAGGCAGACCAGCCCGATGTCACGGAGAAGATCGCGCCCCAGGACACGAGTGGTTGTTCGCCATATCGAACGCATAGCGTCATACAATGAACGAACGCAGCCGTGTTCGTCAAGGCGAACGCAACGACCGATGGAGCGAACGCATGTCCCCGACCGCTTCCGACGGCGCCCCACTGGACGTCATCGCCACGTCCCTGCGCCGGGAGCGCGCCCGCACCGGGCTGTCCCTCACCGAGGTCGCCAAACGCGCCGGCATCGCCAAGTCCACGCTCTCCCAGCTGGAGTCCGGGGCCGGGAATCCGAGCGTCGAGACGATCTGGGCGTTGTGCGTCGCGCTCGACGTCCCGTTCTCCCGGGTGGTCGAGCCCGAACGCCCCCGCGTGCAGGTCATCCGCTCGGGCAGCGGACCGACCGTGTTCGCCGAACACGCCGACTACGCGTGCACGTTGCTCAGCTCGTGCCCGCCCGGGGCCCGGCGCGACGTCTACCTGATTCGCGCCGAGCCAGGGAAGCCGCGGCTTTCGGATCCGCATATGAGCGGCATCGTCGAGCACATGATCCTCAGCGCCGGGCGGGCTAGGGTCGGGCCGCAGGACGATCCGGTCGAACTGCTGCCCGGCGACTACATCTGCTACCCCGGCGACATCCCGCACATCTTCGAGGCGCTCGAACCGGGCACGTACGGCGTCGAGATCGCCGAGTACACCTGATCAAGCAGGCTCGTCGGCCTTCTCTTCGGTGACGTCGGCGAGCTTCCAGCCGCCCTTCCTACGCAGCACGAAGACGTAGTACACGATCGAAAGCAGGGCGACGCAGGCCGTGACGATCAGGCTCGGCCGTCCCACCGCCGGGTCGAGCAGGTTCTGGTAGACGACGAACACCAGCACGGCCAGCGCCAGCACCGGCGCGACCGGGAACCACGGCATCCGGTACTTGGCGTGCGCGGTGGCTCCGGTGCGCCTTCCGACGATCGCGCCGAGGCAGAGCGCCGCGTAAACCGCCACGATCGACGTACTCGTCACCACCAGCAGCAGTTTCGGGTCGACGAAGCAGAGCAGCGCGGCGACCAGTCCGGTGCCGACGGTGGCCACCCAGGGCGTCCCGAACTTCGGGTGCACCGCGGCCAGCGCCCGGTTGACCGGCGACGGCCACGCCCGGTCGCGGCCGCTGCTGAACAGCATCCGCGAGCTGATCAGCACGATGGCCAGCACCGCGTTGATGATCGCGAGCGCGACGGCCAGGCCGAGGACGGTGTCGAGCGTTCCCCCACCGCGCGAGTCGATGAAGTAGGACAGCATGTTCTCCGAGGCGAACAGCGCGTTCAGGTCGGGCGCGCCGAGCAGGACGGCGGTCACCGGGATCAGTTCGGCGACCACCGTGATGCCGAGGGCGAGCAGGATCGCGCGGGCGATCCCGCGGGAGGCGTCCTGCGTCTCCTCGCCGAAGTACACCGCCGAGCCGTAGCCGTTGTAGGCGAAGATCGCGACCGACGTGGCGATCGCGATCGCGCCGACCGTCGCCGGGCTCCCGTCGGAAGCGACCGGATGCGCCAGCAGTTCGGTGAACGACCGTGCCGGGTTGAACAGCCCGAGCGCGCTGACCACGATCAGCGCGAGGATCTCGATCGCCAGGAAGATCCCGGTGACCCAGGCGTTGAGCTTGATGTCGAAGATCCCGACGACGGCCGCGACCACGCAGGTCACGGCGGCGATCACCGGACCGGGCACGCCGGGCATGAGCACGCCGAGATAGGTGCCGACACCGAGCGCGATCACCGCGACGATGAGCACCTGCGTGATGATCATCAGGCCGAGTACGACGAAGCCCGGCAGCCTGCCGAGCGTGCGGGTGACGATCGCGTACTCGCCGCCCGCCAGCGGGAACGCCGACGCGAGTTCCGCGTAGACGAAGGCCATGAACACCCCGACGACCGCAGCGGCCACGAAGCTGTAGAAGGCGCCTGTCCCGGCCCCGGAGATCACCCCCGGCGCGATGATGAAGACCGACGAAGCGGGGCTGATCGCGGAGAGTGTGATGAGCAGCGTGCCGAGAGTGCGCAGACCGCGGCGCAGGGCGGGAGTGGACACGGCCGACCTCCTACAAGGTGGGTTCCTTGAATCTCCTTCGAAGAACTGTTGAGCACGCATCAAAGGCCCTCGTCCGTGTGACGTCAAGAGCTGATCGAGCTCGACCCTTGCGTTTTTCGAACAAGATTCGAAGAATGAACGCATGGCGAGACCGAGCAAGGCGACGGAGCGACGTGCCGAACTGATCGAGGTGGCCGGACGGGCCGTCCTCGAACGCGGCGTGCTGAACCTGCGGCTGAGGGACGTCGCGGAGGGCGCGGGCCTGTCGTCGGGTTCGGTCCTGTACTACTTCCCCACCCTCGCCGACCTGCTCCAAGAGGTGCAGCGGGAGGCGGTGGCGCGGTTCTGTTCCGCGCGGGAACTGGCCGCGGGCACGAAGGCGACCCCGTCCGGGCGCCTGCTGGCGATGATCCGCAGCGGACTGCCCACCGGCCCCGACGACGAACTCTGCGTACTGCTCTACGAACTCGGCACGATCGCCCGCCGCGATCCCGTGTACGCCGCCAGGCACATCACGCTCTACGAACAGCAGGTCCGGATCTACACCGGCATCCTCGAAGCGGGCGCCGCCACCGGCGAGTTCGCCCTGACCGCGGACGCGGTGTCGATCGCACGGAACCTGGTCGCACTGGAGGACGGCTACGGCCTGCACCTCACCCAGGCCGTGCCGACGCTGGAAACCGCGACCGCCGAAGCGATGTTGCTCTCCTACGCCCGCACAGCCACCTCGAACCCCTTGGAGGACCGTCCATGACCCGCGCCCGTGACCTGGGTGTCCCGCTCCCCGGCCGGACCGGTGAGCACAACGCGCTCACCGACGTCCCCGGCGTCGAGATCGGCTTCACGACGCTCGTCGAGGGCGAGTCCGTGCGGACCGGCGTCACCGCCGTCCTCCCGCGCGGACGCGAGAACTTCGCCGTGCCGTGCGCGGCCGGGACGTACGCGCTCAACGGCAACGGTGAGATGACCGGTACCGCGTGGCTGGCCGAGACCGGGTCGCTGACCCTGCCGGTGCTGATCACCTCCACGCACGCCGTCGGCGCCTGCCACCGCGGCGTGATCGACTGGGTGGTGCGGGAACGGCCCGACGTCGCCGCCGAATGGCTGCTGCCGGTGGTCGCCGAAACCTGGGACGGCTACCTGAACGACAGCACCGCCCCGACGATCCACAGTGGACACGCCGTCGCGGCGATCGACGGCGCGCAGGCGGGTCCGGTCGCCGAAGGATCCGTCGGCGGCGGCACCGGGATGACCTGTTACGGCTTCAAGGGCGGCACCGGAACGGCCTCCCGCCGCGTGTCCTATGGGGACGACGAGTACACCGTGGGCGCGTTGGTGCAGGCCAACTTCGGCTCACGGCGCGAGCTCACCGTCGCGGGTGAACACGTCGGAGCGGAACTCGGCGCCGACAACCCGATGGAGGAGGACTGGGCGGCACCGTCCGGCGCGGGATCGGTGATCGTGATCGTGGGTACCGACGCTCCCCTGCTGCCCGGTCAGTGCACCTCGCTCGCCCGCCGCGTCCCGCTCGGCCTTGCCCGCACCGGCACCACCGGCTCGCACTTCTCCGGTGACCTCTTCCTCGCGTTCAGCACGGCGAACCCGGGGGCGCTCACCAGCCGGTTCCCGCGAACGGAGCAGGCCGAATACGAAAGCCTGCGGTTCGTCCCGTGGGGCAGGCTCGACCCGTTCTTCGAGGCCGTGGTGCAGGCGACCGAAGAGGCGGTGCTCAACGCTCTGTTCGCGAACGATGAGATGACCGGCCATCGCGGTCACCGGGTACCCGCGTTGCCGACGGCGCGCTGGCGTGGGGTGTAGTCAGGCGGGTCGGCCCTGGGGGTCGTGAGTGGCGATTCGTGTTCTAACCCGAATCGCCACTCACGACCCCTCGCGCCTGACCGATAGACCTGCCGGTGGCCGGGTCAGAGCCAGTCCGCCTCGATACCGCGGGCACGCAGCGTCTGGAGTGCTTCCTCGTTGCCCGTGTACAGCAGTGTCATCGACTTCAGGTGGGGAAAGTGCCGCAGGTCGGCGAACTCGTCGACGTCGAACAGCGCGTCCTCGCCGTCCCAGTTCGGCGCGATCTCGAGGTAGATCTCGTTGCCGCCGTCCATCTCGATCTCGGTGATCTTCTCCGCGAGCTCGACGGGGACCTCGAGCGCCTCGAAGTAGGCCAGTGCCTCAGGTACCGCTTCGACGCTCCCACCGTCGTAGGTGAAGCCCTGCTCGGCGGCGTACTCCCGCAGGGTGAACTTCGGCAGAAGGTCCTGGTTGTACATCAGCTCTTGGACGACCGCGAGCTTGAAGTTACGGTCGGTGAACTGGATCGACTGGCTCATACCCGAAGCCTATAAGCGCCGGCGCGCCGCTCGATGGCCGAGCCTCAGCAAGACCGTCGTTAGCACAGGCAGAACCTCCTCGCGCGCGAGGTGGCACCACGGGACGCCGGATTGACAGGGTCACCCGACCGGCGCAATTCTGCTCCCCGTGAAGAAGAACATGACCCCGACCGCGGCGCAGATGAAGGTGCTCGGCCTCACCGAGTGGGAATCCCGCGCCTATCTCGCCTTGCTGGAGGAGTCACCTTCCTCCGGTTACGGCGTCGCGAAACGGTCTGGGGTGCCCAGAGCGAAGGTGTACGAGGTGCTCGACTCCTTGGAGCACAAGGGCGCCGTGCACGTCACCCACGGCGAGCCCAGGCAGTACGGCCCGGTACCGCCGAAGGAGCTCATCGACCGGGCACGCGAGGAGATGCTTGCCGGTCTGGACCTCGCCGAGGCCGCGATGAACGACTACGCCGAGCAGCAGGACACCAACGCGGTGATCTGGGACATCCAAGGGCGTGAGGAGATCGTCGCCCGCGCCCGCCAGCTCGTGCAGGGCGCCGCTCACAAGATCCTCCTGGAGATCTGGGCCCCTGACGCCGGGGAGCTGCGGCGTGAGCTGAAGGCCGCGGTCGGCCGCGGTGTGGAGGTCACCGCGGTCGCCTACGGTGACCCCGAGTACCCCTTCGCGAGGGTGTACCCGCACCCGCTCACCGACGAGGTCACCAAGGGCCTCGGCGGACGTTGGCTTGTGGTCAGCGTCGACAACCGGGAGGTCATCGCAGGCAACGTGTCCAGTGCCGGGCTCAGCAGGGCGGCCTGGACCACCCACCCCGGTCTGGTGGTCCCGGTCACCGAGCTGATCCGCCACGACCTCTACAAGCTGGAAGTGCTCGCGTCGCACGGCGACGTGCTGGAGGCCGCCTATGGTCCGGGGCTCAGCGTGCTCCGGGAGAAGTTCGGCGCGGGCGAGCAACGCCCGGAGGGACCCGGCGAATAGCGTTCACCCCCGAAGCATTTCGGAGATCAGAAAGGCCAGTTCCAGCGACTGTTCGGTGTTCAGCCGCGGGTCGCAGGCGGTCTCGTACCGGGTCGGCAGGTCCGCGTCGGAGATGTTCTGTCCACCACCGACGCATTCGGTCACGTCTTCCCCCGTCAGTTCCAGGTGGACACCGCCCGCGTGGGTGCCGAGGTCCCCGTGTACCTCGAAGAAGCCTTGGACCTCGTCCACGATGCGGTCGAAGTGCCGGGTCTTGTACCCCGTGCTCGCTTCGTGTGTGTTGCCGTGCATGGGGTCGCACTGCCAGACCACCTCGTGCCCGGCGGCCGTGACCGCCTCCACGATCGCGGGCAGCACCGTCCGCACCCGATCGTTGCCCATCCGGGTGATGCAGGTGAGCTTGCCTGCCTCGCGATGAGGATCCAGCCGCCGGGCGTACTCGACGGCTTGCCGTCCCGTGGCCTCCGGACCGAGCTTCACCCCGACCGGATTCGCGAGCAGTTCCGCGAACGCGAGATGGGCGCCGTCCAGCTGACGGGTGCGTTCGCCGACCCACAGGAAGTGCCCGGACAGGTCGTACAGCCGGGAGGCCGGATCCTCGTCTTGCTCCCATCGAACCAGTGCACGCTCGTAGTCCAGCACCAGCGCCTCGTGGCTGGCGAAGATCTCCGTGGTGTGCAACGGAGTGGCGGCCACGCCGCAGGAGTCCATGAACCGCAGGCTGCGCTGGATCTCGGCGGCCAGCGCCTCGAACCGCTCGCCTGCCGCCGATCCGCGCACGAAGTTCATGTTCCACCGGTGTACCCCGTGCAGGTCGGCGAGCCCGCCACCGGCGAGTCCGCGCACGAGATTCATCGTGGTCACCGAATTCGCGTAAGCCCCGAGCATCCGTTGGGGATCCGCCACCCGCCGCGTCGCCGAAGCGACCGCGGAGTTCACGATGTCACCTCGGTACACCGGCAGGCCCTGCCCGTCGATGTCCTTCGAGCGCGGTTTGCCGTACTGCCCGGCCATGCGGCCGACCTTCACCACCGGCACGCTCGCGCCGTGGGTGAGCACCAGTGCCATCTGCACCAACAGCCGCACGTTGGCCCGGATGTGGGACTCGGTGTTGGTGGCGAAGGTCTCCGCGCAATCACCGCCCTGCAACAGGAACGCCCGGCCGCGCGCGACCTCGGACAGCAGGCTCCGGAGCCGGTCGACCTCCGGCCGGACCACGATGGGCGGAACGCTTTCCAGTACTCCGCACACTCGACGGCGCGACGATTCGTCCGCCCAGCGCGGTTGCTGCGCCGCCGGCCGGGAACACGCCTCCGCGAGCCGGGCGCGCGGCCCGGCGGGCGAGGGGGCGGCCGCGTCACCGGCCTCGAACCAGGCGGTGGCGGTCCAGTCGATCCAGGGGTGTTCCCCATCGCGCTCGGCGAGCACGACACCCGGGCTTTCGGCCATGGGCTCTCCGTTCACAGCTCGGTCACTTCGCCGGGTCGATCGATGAAGTGGTGCTTGCCGAGATCGCAGAAGCGGTACCGCTTGGGGCGGATCTGCCCGTCCAGTTCGTAACCGGCCTTTCGCTCCCATTCGCCGAACTCGAACGTAGTGGTGATCTCGAGTCCGCTCAGTCCCTTGACGCTCTTGTACCCGTAGAGGCCGAAATCGATGAGCCGTAACGGGTAGCCGCGTTCGAGGGGCAGTTCTCCGCCGTTGACGCGGTCGATCAGCAGCGCACGCCTGGCGATCGCGTCACCGAGCGGGATGGTCGATTCGTACACGCCCTTCTCCGGCGTGCCGATACTCCGCTGCCTGAGGTACAGGCCTTCACCTGTGCCCTGCCAGCCTGCCAGCCGCAACACGTCTTCGAGCAGGACGCCACCCCAGTCTTCCCGCACGCTCCAGTTGCACACGCAGACGTACCGGCGGGACTCCTCCACCCTTGCCACCGACTGGAGATCACTGTGGGACAGCCGCCCCAGGATTCCGCCGGGATCGGCGATCTCCAGGCGCCAGGCGTCGAGGTCGACCCGCTCCGGCGGGCCGTCCTGGTAGTAGCGGAGCGAGTTGGGTTTACGTCCTCGCCGGGTGGGAGCGGGCGCGTTCACGAGTCCGCTCCGTCCACGGGGCGGGCACAGCGGAAGCCGATCAGGTTGTCCCGGAGCCCCGGGTGGTAGTGGTCTCGTGCCGAACTCCGGAGGTAGTCGGCGTCGTGAAGCCCGCAGCCACCCCGTGCCACGTGGTCGTCCTCTTCCGCCGTGCGGTACAACGGATCCTTCCCCGAGGTGCGATACGCCGTCGCATAGTTGTCCAGGCACCATTCAGCGAAGTTCCCGGCCATGTCGTGGCAACCGAACTCGGAGACGTTGCGCGGGAAGTGATCGGGACTGGTCGGCCGGCGCTCCACCGGGTCGCAGTCCGGCGCGAAGTTCGCCAAGGTCAGGTCCGGTTCGTCCTCGCCCCACGGGTACGTGTTCCCCGCGGTGCCCTTGCAGGCGTACTCCCATTGGGCTTCGGTGGGCAGCGTCCTGCCCGCCCAGCGGGCGTACGCCAGTGCCTCCCACCAGCTCACCCCGGTGACCGGCACCTCGGGCGCCGACCAGAGCGGGTCGTCCCAGTAGTTCGGCCGGGTCGCCCCGGTCGACTCCAGCCACGACCATCCCGCCGGCGTCCAGAGCTGCGCCTGCCGGTATCCGCCGTCCTCGATGAATTCGGCGAACTGGCGGTTGAGCACCGGATAAGTGTCGAGGTGGAACGGACTGAGTTCGATCTCGGCGACCGGCTGCTCGTCCGGTGAGAGCGAAGACCCCCGTCTGAACCGTCCGCCGTGAATGAGCTGAACGGATTCCAGCATCATACTGCCCACAACTGATCTCCTTGGACGAAAGAATCGATAAATCGGGCATGCCGACGCCAGACCACCGTTTCACGGCGGTTTACGTTCGGGCATGCCGATTGCGATTTGTTCTGCCTACTTCGATGAAATCCGGTCACCGGGAGGCAGTCGGGTGAAGACCGACCACAGCATTCGAATGGGCCTGGTCCGTGAGATGAAACGGAGTCCGTGCCGCTGCGCGGCAGGCCTCGTGGTCAAGGCGAGGTCCACTTCGCCGTTCGCGGCACGTTCCGCGGCCGCGCTGGTGGACAACGCGTAATCCACTTCTGCCACCTCGTAGCCGGGTGGAAGCAACTGCCCGATCAGCGCGACGGGTGCCGGATGGGTACTGATCTGGCAAGTCAAGGGCAACGGGCGATCCTGCCGCGAAGCCAGTCCGTACAGCGGCGTGTCGAACACGAACGCCCGCTCGAGACCCAGTACCCGGTCCATGTAGAACTCGCTGATGCCCTGGTACGCGTTGGCGACGAGCAACCTGCTCGCCCGCCCCTCTTTCACCGCGGCCCGGGCTTCTTCGTAAGACGGGAAGAGCTCGACCGCCCCGATGTCCCGCGCGATGCCGAGACGGCCCGCCAAATGCCAGCCGGCCGCCTCACTGCTGGTCCCCGCCGGTCCCAGTGTCGCGATCACGTCACCAGGCCGGGCTTCCGAGGAACGGACGACCAGTTCCCGAACCGATTTGCCGACCGCCTCGGGTCTGAGCCGATCCTGGACACGCTCATGCTGGCTCCCCATGCCAATACCCCCTAGGGCCCGGCTCGACCGGACCAAGATCAGTAACCACCCTCATGGTTACTGTGCCCGATGCTAGCAGTGATGATCCGGAAGTCAACGCTTTGACCCGGCGCCGGAAATGGGCTACAACTTCGAATCAGCGTGGCATTGCCGCCCGCGCCGGGGCGTATCGATCACCTTACCGAAATTGTCCTCGGACTCGCCTGATCCTTTTCCGCGAGCAGTCGCCGTGCCCGACCTGACCAACAAGGGGGAATCATGATGGCCGAGTTGAATGAGGCCGCCAGCGCGTTACCGAATTCCGGTATCCGGGAAATCGCAGCTCTGGCCGCCCGGCATGCGCACGCCATCCGGCTCGACATCGGAGATCCGGACTTTCCGACGCCGGCTCACGTTGTCGACGCGGCGCACACCGCGGCACGGTCGGGCCGCACCCACTACCTGCCCAGCGCGGGGCTCCCGGACCTCCGCGCGGCCATCGCCGAGAAAATAGTGGCGCGCAACGGATACCGAGTCGATGCGGACCAGGTCGTGGTGACACAGGGCGCGAGCCAGGGCATATTCGCGGCTCTGCTCGCGGTGACCCGGCCAGGGGACGGGGTACTGCTTCCCGATCCGGCTTGGCCCAACTACCTAACGATGGCCCGGCTGCTCCGGCTCCGTCCCGAGCGCTACCCACTGGACGCCGACGCGGGGTTCACCCCTTCCGTGCGGCGATTGGAACAGCTCGTCACACCGGAGACCAAGGTGCTGCTGCTGAACTCGCCGTCGAACCCCACCGGCGCGGTGGTGGGCCCGACGCGGATGCGCGAACTGCTGGACTTCGCCCGCGACCGCGGTCTCTGGGTCATCTCCGACGAGTGCTACGACGAACTCACCTTCGACGACACCTTCACCAGTGCCGCCGCGGTGGCGCAGGACCGGGTCATTTCGGCCTACAGCTTTTCCAAGACCTACGCGATGCCCGGCTGGCGTGTCGGGTACCTCGCGGTTCCGGCCGACGCCGCCGAAGTCGTCTCCAAGTGCCAGGAGTCCTTGCTCGCCTGCGTGAGCGAACCGGCGCAATGGGCGGCGCTCAGCGCCTTGACCGGGCCGCAGGACCAGGTCGCCGAGATGCGTGAGGCCTACCGGAACCGCCGGGACGCCCTGCTCGCCGTGTTCGGCCACACCGATTCCCGGCCGGCCGTACCCGCGGGGGCCTTCTACGCCTGGGTCGACATCACCGCCACTGGCGTGGACGACCGCGAATTCGCGTCGCGCTTGCTCGATCGGCACGGGGTGGCGGCCGCGCCGGGCTCCGCCTTCGGACCGGCGGGGAGGGGTTACCTCAGATTGTCCCTCACCACGTCGGAAGACCGGATCGTGGAAGGGGCGAAGCGCCTGATTTCCTTTGTCGATCAAGAATCCCGGGTCACGACCCAGTCCGGCGGCCAGACTTCCGGTGCTCGTAGCGGGTGGTGATGGTGACGCCGATGACCACGACGATCCCGCCGGCCAGCTGCAACGGGGTCACCGACTCCCCGAGCGTGACGACCGCGATGAGCAGCCCGAAGATCGGGACCAGATTGAGCAGGTTCACCGCGGTGCTGGGGCGCAATCGTTGCAACGCCTTGGCATACAGGCCAAGCCCGGCGATCGAGCACAGAATGGTGAGGGCGGCGAGCGAGCCCACGGTCGCCGCCGGATGCTCCGGCACCCGCCACTGGTCCGCCTCGATCAGGGCCAGTGGCACGAACGCGATCGCGCCGGCGACCGACTGGTAGTAGAGCACCACGGGGGTGGGATACCGATTGGCGACGGTCCGGGTGACGAAGTTGTACAGCGCCCACACGACTCCGCTCACCACGAGCAAGATATCGCCGATCAATCGGGTCCCGCTCGCGGAAGGAGCGTAACCGACCACGAAGCAGACCCCGACGATGGCGAACGCGATGCCGATGAGACCGCTCACCTGGGTCCGCTGGCGGTAGATCACCAATTCCAGAAAGGCGGTGATCGCCGGGTACGCGGCGACCAGCAAGGCCGCGTCGGCGGCCGTCGCCAATTGCACCCCGATGTTCTCGATGGCGAAGTAGCACGTGATGCCGAGCAGTCCGCCGATCGCGAGCCTTCGCAGGTCCGCGCCGGACGGCCGGGGGTACCGGCGAACGACGTGGACCCACACCGCCAGCACCAAGGCGGCGAGCGCGAACCGGATCAAGCCGATGGTGAGCGGAGGCACGTCGCGCAGCGCGACCTTGGTCAGCGTGTAAGAGCTGCTCAGCACCGCGGCCGCGATGACAACGCAGACCACCGGGCCATAGGGAGCGGGCTCCGCGGTCTGCGCACCAGGCGCGAGATTCGGTAATTCGTGGCCCTGCTTGATCCTGGTCAACCCGGCCCCCCGCGTCAATACTAGTGACTACCCTGGTGGTTACGCTTTCAGGCTAGGGTCGCCGCGGAGGACTGTCAACGGCGACCGCGTCAGCGCAGCAGGGGCAGACTCCCGGTGAGCCGCTGCACTGCCTTTTTCGGCCCGTACAGCGCCACTCCGAGGTAGTTGATCTCACTGCCCGTTGCCGCTTCCAGGAGATTGCCGTAATCGGCGTAGTTCCGGGTTTTCTGCGCGCAGTCGGTGAAATCCACGACGAGCAGTTCGACATCCCTTGTGCAGGCGTCATTCCTGATCTCCCGCACCTTGTCCGCGGCCGCGGTGAGGATGGGGATCGGGATCGTGGTGATTCCGGCGTGCGCGCTTCCGTCACCATCCTTGATCACGGGTCCGATGATCGTCTCGACCTGCCTGCCGATGCTCAGGGCCAGCACGGCCGCGGTGTTCGCGGCCAAGCCCGACGGCAAGCCCTCATCGACAACGATCGCCACCTTGTACGGCTGACCTGCGGTGCTCATACGGGTCTCCTGCCCTTTCCGTCCGCGGGGTGGGATCTTGGCGTAACCACCCTCATGGTTACGCAACATTAGGGACGCGCTTCCCGCACGTCAAACTCGCCCCTCACAGGACGACCGGGGCGATGGTCCTCACCGGTCGGGCACCGGGCGAACCTGAGGCCTGCCGAATTTCGCGGCCATCCCGGGTTCCCCGAACAGCGTGATCCTGGCGATGCCGTCGACGGCCAGGGTCAGGACCGCGATCGCGAACGCGTGATGGGCACCGTCCTCACCACGGAGGTACGCCACGACAGCGGGCTGCCCGTTGGCGCTCGTAGGGACCATCCGCCAGTCTCCAGGCGAGAAGAGCGCGTACTTCGTGAGGTAGGGAACGCAGGTCGCTTTGCCGGAGAACCAGGTCTTCGCCGGCGTCATCTCCAGCGTGGCGTCCTGCCGCAGCAGGCTTTCCAGAGCCGCCGCGTCGGAGTTCTCGAAAGCCGTGATGTACCGCGCCAGCAGGGCGCGGAGTTCCCGGTCCGTGGGCGGAACGACCCGTTCCGCCGCCGGTGAAATCTCTTCGACCTTGGCCCGGGCGCGGCGAAGGGTGCTCTTGACCGCCGCCGTGGTGGTGTCGAGCATGTCGGCGACCTCCGTGGCGGAGAACGCCAGCACGTCACGGAGGATCAGGACCGCGCGCTGCCGGGCCGGCAGATACTGCAGGCAGGCCATGAGCGCGAGCCGGATGCTGTCGCGGACCGCGACCGCGGCCGCGGGATCGTCGCTTTCCGGCCGCACCAAGGCATCCGGCATCGGCTGTAGCCAGCGGACCTCGGGTCCGGCGATGATCGGCGGGACCGATGGGTCGTCGACGGGTCGCCCCAGGCCGGACGGCAGTACCCGCCGGTTTCGATGCCCGAGCGCGGTCAGGCAGACGTTCGTCGCGATCCGGTAGAGCCAGACCCGGACCGACGACCTCCCCTCGAACCCTTCATACCCGCGCCACGCGCGGAGGTAGGTCTCCTGGACGAGGTCCTCCGCGTCGTCCACCGAGCCCAGCAGGCGATAGCAGTGCGCGAGCAGCTCGCGCCGGAATCCCTCGGTGGCCCGGACGAATTCCCCGTCGTCCGGCGTCGTTTCTCCCATATGGACCCTCCGGCAGGCCGCGAGACAGGGCGGCTCGACCATACTCGGCACTGTGCCGTCGATCCGGTGGGCGGTGGCCCACCGGATCGACCGGTCAGTGAATGAATTCTTCGGCGAATCGCTTGAGGACATCGAGATCGGTGGATTCGAGGAAACTGATCGCGATCTCCTGGACACCGGCTGCCTCATAGTCGGCGATGCGCCGATGGATCGTGTCGATACTTCCGATCAGACCGTATTCCCCGACGTCGCCGGGATAGATCGCCTCGGTGCCACCCGGCACGAGAGCCCGTGCCTCTTCATCCGTGTCGGCCATGATACAGATCGAGGTGGTCGTCCGGAGAATGGAGTCGTAATCTCTCCCCGCGTCGCCACAATGGCGCTTGAGAACTCCGTACTTGTGCGCCAAGCCGGCCGGGCTTTCGATGACGTTGCAGACGTCACCGTACTGCGCCACCAGTTTCAGCGTGACCTTCTCCCCCGCTCCGCCGATCAGCATCGGAACGTGCGGCCGCTGAACACCCTTCGGCTGGTTGATGACACCGCTGACCTGGTAGTACTTGCCCTCGATCGTCGTTTCGTCCTCGGTCCACAGCGAAAGGATGACCTGGACGGCTTCGCGCAACTGGCGAAGGCGCTCCGGTGCTTCCGAATACTCGTAACCGTAAGCGTGGTAGTCGGACTCGTACCACCCGGCGCCGATGCCGAAGGTGAATCTGCCGTGCGACAGCACATCGACGGTGGACGCCATCTTCGCCTGAAGCGCGGGATTACGGTAGTTGTTGCCGGTCACCATCTGGCCGATACGAATGCGTTCGGTGTCACGCGCCAATGCCGCGAGGGTGGTCCAGCACTCGAAGAACGTCGCCTGGGACGGTGGAATGGTGTGCAGGTGATCTACGATCCAAAGGGTCTCGTAACCGAGTTGGTCTCCGGCGCGAGCCACCTGGCTCACGGTTTCGAAGGCATCCACGGGATCCGGAATGTGCGCCAGTTCCCGACCAAAACCGGTGGGCAGGAAAATGCTGAACTTGACAGGCACGATTTCTCGATTCTCTCGCCGGTCCTGGGCGCGGCTTCAGTTCGCCGCGGTCGGGCAGGTGTGATAAGCGTCGACACGCCAGGGGCCATCCGCCCGTGACAACGTCCAGGTGTCCATGGCCCACTGTCCGGCGGGCGGCTCGGCCTCGCCTGCCATGACCGTGGCGCTCGTCGCGTTCACCACCGCGGTGTCCGAGCCGACGAAACGGACGTTCCGCACGTCCACGACTCCGCGCGAACCTTTGAGTGGTCCGGCGAAGCCCGCGGCCATGGTGGCGTGGATCGCCTGCTTGCTCCCCAGGAATCCCCCCGGCATGGTGGCTGTCGCATCGTCGGCGTAGGCCGCGACGAAAGCGTCGGCGTCGTTGCCCGCCCAAGCCGCGTAGATCCCGTCGAGTACCGCGCGCACGGCCCTTTCGTCGTTCACGGGATCGGTGTTGCTGCTGGTCATGAGGTTCCTCGCGGCCGGCCGGATCGGTTCACCCACTTCGCTCGCCGGCTGCGGCACCGGCCCGGAAAGCGGGGTCAGGAGTAAAGACCGGCCAGCGGGTGGAAAGGAGTCGCGGATCCGGCGGAAAGTTTCCGCGGCGGCCCCTAGCTGCGGCCGGCGGAAGGAACCCGGCTCGTGGCGGAGGCGCGGGTCCTGCACAGCGGCCGACGGCAGGCCACCTGCCGCTGCGATCTTCACGTGATCGGCGACGACGGGACCACGACACTCAGTGCCGCGGCGCAGGGAAGCGTGCTGGGCGTCAGCGAGTGTCAGACGATCCGTACCTTGAACGAAGACGTCGGCAGTGTTCCATCGTCTCGGCCGGACCTTGGTGATGACGGTGGAGCAGCTGTGATGATCCGGGGCTGCGCACGGTGCCTCCCGCACGCGGGAACCCGCGTCCTCATCTTGGTGTCCGCAGTCCACAGTAGACGATTCTGATCCCACCGAGTTGTAGGATCTTTGTGGCGTTCCGGTGGCCTCCCTGTAGGCCCGGTTGGCAGAGTTCACCCAATGGCCAGTCGATGGATACCGCGAACACCAGCAAGCCGGGCGCTCTTCCGGCGCGTGGTACTGACGTGGCTGACAACGGCGTCCGGGGGCGCCGAACGGTCGACGTTCGAACTGGCGCGGGGCCTTCGCGAACTGCTTGGGGTCGAGGTCGTCGTCATCTGGTGGGGCAACGACGGCGCCCCCACGCCTGATCCACCGGGTGTTCGCGTACGGCACGTCACGGACTACGACGCCTATGAACAGGCACTGGTCGCTGAACTCGGTGAGGATTCCGCCGGAACGGTGCTCATCGGAGCGCATCGGACAGCGATGGTCGATATCGCGGCGGCGGATTTCTTCGGCGTACCGGTCATTTCGGTTCTGCGCGGAATCCTCGTTGCGGACCAGCGCCTGCGAACCGTCGATCCCCGAGTACGGCGGCTGGTTCCCCGGCTGCCCGGCGAACTCCACTGGGACATCCTCTCCCGGGCCGACTGCTGGGTAGGTGTCAGCCGGGCCGCCACGAGAAGCATCCGAGAGCTGTCTTCCCTCCCGGTCAACGCGGTCACCATCCACAACGCCGTCCACCTCGATTTGTACCGGAAACCCCGGAAGCCACCGCTGCCACGCAGATTTTCGGTGGTCGCCCGAACCGAGCCGTGGAAACTGATCGACCGGGTGATCCACGCCTTCGCACGCCTGCCCGACGAACTCGCCGCGCACGCACAGCTCAACATCTACGGGACCGGTACGGCGTTGCCGGATCTCCGGCGGTTGGCAGACGAGCTCTACCCCGGCCGGGACATCCGATTCCCTGGCCATGTACCGGATCACCGGTGGCAGGCCGGTACTGACGTCCTCGTCTCGGCCTGCGACATCGAAGGTTTCGGGCGTTCGGTGCTCGAAGCGGGCGGCGCCGGCATCCCGCAGATCGTGCCGGATCGCGGGGGCAGCACCGAACTGGTGATACCCGGGATCACCGGCCTCGTCTATTCCGCCGACGATCCCGGCGGCCTCGCCTTCGCGCTGGCCGAGGCCGCGAGGTGGCCCGCGAGCCGTCTCGACGCCATGGGCAGCCGCGCCCGGCTCAACGCCCGATCGTTCTCCCAGACCCGTTGCTTCCTCGCTTATGCCCGGCTCGCGCGAGAAGTTCGCGCGTGGAACCGGAACCCCTCGCCGCTGTCGGTACCCGACCGGACGGCATAGATCGAAAGGATCGCCAGAATGGGTCACGAAGCCGAACGCCACCACATCATCCGGGCCGTCAGCGACATGACGCGTTGGGGGACGCTGGATCCGGCCGGTGGTTCGGTCAGCGTCCGCGCCGGCTCCGGGAACATCGTAAGCACCACCGCGAGCTCCGCGTTCGTGCGGTGGGACATCACCGCCCGCAACCTGATGGTCTACGGGCCCGAGGGTTCGATCGTCGAGCGCGCCACGGATCTGGCGCCACCGGACGCGCCACTGCATATGGCGATCTACCGAGAATTCCCGAACTGCAACGCGATCGTGCACTCCCACGCACCGTACAGCCTGGCGTTCGCCTCGCTCGGTCTCGGCGTGCCCTCCTGCACGAACAAGCTCGACACGATGGGCGAGGTCCCTTGCTTCACCTCGGACGACCCCACCGTCAAGGAGGATGTGCTCGCCGGACGAGTCAACATCGATGTCGCCGAATGCATGGGATCGCGCCCGGACGTGATCGCGGGCTACCTTCTCACGGTGAACCCCCAGATCCTGGAACACTTCGGCTCCCGCGCCGACGAGCTGGACAAGCACGGCCTCGGTTTCGTGGTCTACCGGCACGGCGTCTTCGTCTTCGCCCGCCACCTCGACGAGGCCGTCGAGAATCTCACGCGGATCGAGGTCAGCGCCCGGACCGCGTTGTTCCAGGCCACCCTGCACGGCGGGATCAGCGGGATCAAACCCGACGCACTGCACCACCCTGGCGCAACCTGGTCGGAAAACCTGTATTCGGGGAACAGCCGCTGAGCGCGCGACCGGGAACCAGGGGCGCGTCCGCGGGAATGCTCTTCGACGATCGTGGACGCATTCTCATCGTCAAACCCACCTATAAACCGGGGTGGGGCTTGCCGGGGGGAGTGATCGAGGAGGGCGAGTCGCCGCTCGCGGCGTGCGTGCGGGAACTGCGCGAGGAACTCGGCATCGCCCCGGTGCTCGGTCCGCTTGCCGGGGTCGACTGGATACCACCGCGGTCCGGCCGGGACGATTCGAATGTGTTCGTCTTCGCCGGGCGGATCCCGGACGAGGTGATCCCCGCGATCCGGCTCCCGGCCGACGAGCTGTCGGCCTGCCAGTTCGTCGACAGGCTCAGGTTCCGGGAGCTTATGGCACCGCATATCGCCCGGCGGATCGAGGTCTGCCGCCGGGCGCACGACGACGGCCGCGTGGCCTATCTGGAATTCGGCTGCGAGGTCATGCCCGCGCCCTCCGATCCGCGCTGATCGCCTGTAGCGCGGAAAGCGAGCCAGCCGAAGCAGCCGAACCAGAACTCGCGCTCCAGTACGAAACCCGCCTCCCCCGCCTCGGCGATCACCTGCGCACGGGTTCGAGGGTGTGCGACCGGGTTCCTTTGCGCGTAACGCAGATCGACCAGTTCCTGGTCATAGCTGCCGGTGCGGAAGTACGCCATTGCCAAGCACACCACACCGCCTGTTCTCACCAGCCGCGCCATACTTTGCCACATCGGCGTCGCGTCCCGCAGATAGTGGTAAGCGCCGACCAACATCGCGCCGTCGAAGCACTGCGCACCGGGAAGGGCGAGTGGCTGTTCCAGATCCCCCTGGACAATGCGAGTCCGGGGAGCATCGGCCGTGCGTTCGGCCGAGACTCGGACGAAGTCCGGGCTGACCTCCACGCCGACGAACCGACCCTCACCACCGCCGGTCGTATGACGCGCGAGTTCAAGCAGCCCCAATCCGGTTCCGGAAGCCAGATCAAGTAAATCGGAACCCGCGGAAACCAGTGTGCGCACCGCACACATTCGAGCGTACCTATAGTACGGGAGTTGCATTCCCTGATCCCAGAGATCGGCGTTCGAGGCATCGAAACCCGACAACGCATGCTTTTCCTCATGGGTCAGAGACGCCACCACACGGCCGAAGCTCCCACTGTACCCGAGCTCCCGGTAACTCGATTTGCCGGTGGCCAGCCGGATCAGCTCATCGTCAATCGATCGTGGCGGCACGTAATCGGTCACCGCACTGAAGCGCGAAGGCCGATTACCGACTCGACGAACCGCTCCGCACCTGTTCAGCGCCTCGAGAAGCAACTCGGCGACCACCGCCTTGCCCGACGCAACTCCATGCCGGGCCACGAATTGCGCCACGGTCCGCGGTGCGCCGAGCTCGTCGAGCACACCATTCTCCAACGCCGCGCGATAGATGAACTCGTAACCGGATCGCCGGTATTCCATATAGGCGGACGCCATCCGCTCCGGTCGGATTCGCAGGAGTTCGTCATCGGTCAAGTTCACGACCCCGCCCTCCACGAAAAGACTCGACGATAAATCCCCGACAGTCATCCTACGCCATTCCGGACATGCCAGAAAAGAATTCCGAACCTAATTCCGGGTATACTCGGCAAGACCACGGCGGCGATAGCGTCGGCGCAGCCGACAGTCAAGGCCCATTCGCATGAAATCGGCCGTTCGATCGCGTTGCATGAACTCCAGACTTGTGACACTCTGGCCTAAAGTGTCATTTTCGCGACCCGACGCCTTGCGAATGCACTCACGCCAATTGATCTTCGGGCACTGGGGGAGGCATGACAAATGGATTTCCGTGTTCTGGGTCCCGTTGAAGCCGGCCCGGCAAGCCGGGTGAGCGGCCTCGGCACGCCGAAGCAACGAGCGCTGTTGAGCATACTCCTGCTCAATGCCAACCACATCGTGTCGGTGAACCGGCTCACCGCGATGCTATGGGACGGCCCGGCTCCGCGCTCCGCGGTCGCGAACGTCTACAGCTATGTGGCCGGTGTCCGTCGGCTGCTCGACACCGCCGGAGACGCTGGGCGAGACCGTCTGATCACCAGGATGCCCGGATACCTGTTGCGCGTGCGCGCCGACGAACTCGATCTGTCCGTCTTCGAACGGCTCGCGACGCAGGGGCGGGCCGCACTACGCCAGTCCGACCATGAACTCGCCGCCGAATGCCTGAGCAGCGCATTGGAGCTGTGGCGCGGAAGACCGCTCGAAGACGTCCGTGTCACCCCCGCGCTGATCGCACCGATCACCGCGCTGGAGGGACGCCGGGCCGACGTGCTGAACGATCTCGTCCAGGCGCGGCTGCGGCTGGGGCAGCACAAGGAAGTGGTGGGTGAACTCCGCGAACTGATCGCGGCTTCCCCGATCTCGGAACTCACTTGGTCGCAGTACATGTTCGCGTTGTACCGGTCCGGGCGCAAAGGCGAGGCCCTCGGCGCGTACCTGGACGCGCGGCGGAACCTGGTCTCGCAGACCGGCGTGGAACCCTCCGCCTATCTTCGCCGAGTCCACCAGGCCATCCTCGCCGGCGCGCCCTCCACCGAAGTGCTCGAGCACTGCTGCCGGGACTGACCGGGCCGTTCGGCCGCCACCGGCAGTAGCGCCCCACCGGCGAGAGGAGCGACCGCGATGACCGCGAACGCCCCCGCGTACCCGGCTTTGCCGATGACCGCGCTCAGCACCACCGGACCGGCAGTGGTCATCAGGCTCTGCAGTGTGTGCTGCACTCCCAGCGCACGCCCCAACCGGGCCCGCGCGGCGAATCCGGCGACCGCCGTGGAGGCCAGCCCGTAACCGGTGATCGTCGAGACGCAGGCGACGAGCACCATCACCGTGCCCAGCCAGGTCCTGGTCACCGCACCGATCACGACGAACAACAGCACGACCGCGTTACCGAAGGCGAAGATCCGCATCAAGCCGAGCGGGGCTCCGAGACGGTCCGCGAGGTAACCGGCCAGCGGCCGGGTGAGCACGGTGAGCAGGAGCGCCCCGCTGAGCAGCCACCCCGCCTGTACCGGGCTCCAGCCTCGATCATCGACGAGGTAACTGACGCTGAACGTGAGCAGCGTGGACTGAGGCAGGATCAGCAACGCGCAGGCCCCGTAGATCCGTCGCCACGGTACCGGCTCGGCACCGCCGGACGCTGTAACGACCGGGGTCTCATCCGCCCGCGGTTGCCCGCAGAACAGGAACACCACCAGCGCGGTCAGCAGGCAGAGCCCGGCCATACCGAGCCAGACGACGGACAAGCCGTAAGCGGCCGCGACACCCGGCACGATCGCCGCGGCCAGCGCCGAACTGAGCGGTGTCGCGGTCTGGGTGAGTCCGAGGGCCAAAGCGCGCTGTCGAACGGGAAACCGCCGCACCACCGCCTGCCCGCTCGGTGCGTACACCGAGCTCGCGGTCGCCCCGACGAGGGCGAAGACAGCGAACAGGGCCGCGACACCATCGGTGGCAGCGGCCACGCACAGGAGCAGGGCGCAGAGGGACAGGCCGCACGACATGGCGCACCGTTCACCAAAGCGGTCGGCGAACAGACCCCAACCCAGCATGGCCACGGTCAGTCCGCCGTTGGCGACCCCGACCAGTGCTCCGGCCAGCGCCAGCGACATCCCGGTCTCCGCACGCAAAGCGGGCAGCACCAGCGAGAGCTGGAACACCGCGGTGGCGCCGACCGCCCAGGCGATCAGGCTCACCGACAGCAGCACCCAGCGGTTCGGCGACCGGCGGATCGTGAGGCGGCCCGGGTCATCGTCCATGAGCGTGCACCCACGCGGCCAGATCGCCGAGGCTGCGCAGGTGTTCGTGTCGCCCTGGCGGATCGGGGCAGTCACGATGCGGATCGAGGTGCAGGGGCCGGATCCCGGCGGCGAGCGCACCGTCCACGTCGATACGTGCGGTGTCCCCGACGTAGACGGTCCGCTCGGGTTCGGCGTCCAGCTCCCGCAGCGCGAGGTGGAAGATCCCGGGATCCGGTTTGGCGACGCCGACCAGCGCGGAGTCGATCACCAGGGACACCGGGGTCCCGGTTCCCGGCCCCACCTGGCAGATGCCGGCCTGCCGCAACTGTTCGGCCACCACCCCGACCGAGTTGGACACCACGCCGAGTGCGACCGGCAAGGAACTCAGTGCGCGCAACGACTTCGCGGCCCCTGCCAGCTCGCGAGTCCACTTCGGACCGTCGATGGCGATGGCGAGTTCGACGACCACCCGCTCGACTCGGTCGTCCTCGACCCCGCACGCCCTGGCGAAGGCGTTCAGGTACAGCAGGCGATTCCGCGGAGGGAACGCGTCGTTCGCCGCGGTGGCCGCGTAGTGAGCGCGGTCGATCACACCCACGTCGGCCTGCACACCTCCGACCCGCAGGATCGCGATCACGGCTTCGGCGGCAGGCATGATCAGCACTCCCCCGGCATCCAGCAGTACGGTTTCGACCGGTTCGCGCGGGCTCATCCCGGCCCCTCCCCGGAACCGCCGTACCATGCCGGTTTCGTCGATTCCTCGTAGTACACCGTTCCTCCACCGAGATATCCCTCGACGCACGAGCGGACCCGGCGTTCGGTGTGCGGTTCCACCTCCGGTAGCGCCGACACCGGGAAGAAGCCGAATTCGGCGATCTCGCCGGGGTCGGGTTCGATGGCCGTCTGAGCGGTCTCGGGCAGACGACCCGCGAACACGAACAGGTTCGACGCGGTGCGGCGAGGCCGGGACGGGAACCACACCACCCCGACCAGCCGATCGAGCACCGGTGTGATGCCGAGTTCCTCCCGCACCTCGCGAGTGCACGCGGCCAGCGGGGACTCCCCGGCTTCGATCACACCTCCAGGCAGGTCCCAGACCGGCTTGTACCCGGGCCGTACCAGGAGCACCCGGCCGCTGCCGTCGAGCTGCACCGCCCCGGCGGCGCCCCTGGTCCGGGCGAGTTGCGCGTAGTAAGCGCTTTCGGCGGAGCCGTCAGACATCCGCGAGCTGCTGTTCGACGGCCAGCCCCGCCTTCGGGAACAGCAGATTGGGCTCGATCCCGGCCAGGCCGCCGCGCAGGATCGCCTGGAAGACGGCCGTCCGCGCGCTCATCTCCACCCTGGCCAGGTTCTCCACCGCCTCGGTCAGTCCACGGGCGAAAGTGAAGGCACCATGGCGATAGAGTACGCACGCCAGGCCGTGGCGCTTGAGTTCGTCCGCCCGCGGGCCCAGTTTCTGCTTCAGCTGCGGGATGAGCTGGTAGGTGTCGACAGCCGCGATCTCCGGCCGCTGGGCGATGCCGTCGGGCAGCTTGACCTCGGGCTGGTCAGACTCACCGCTGAGCACCCCGCCCTTGACCGCGGTGTCGTCGGCGATCAGGCAGGGCACTTCGCCCAAGGTGTCCAGCTGGTTGACACAGGAGGGAATGCCCATGCCCAGTGAGGCGAACGCGAGCACATAGGCACTGTGCGCGTGCACGATCGCGCGGCAGTCGGGGAACATCTCGTAGGCGGCCATGTGGATCAGCGCGCCCACCGGCGCCACTCCCCCGGTGCGCTCCCTCAGTTCGCCGGTCGCCGAGATCACCGTCATGTCGCGCGGTGTGACCTTCCAGCGTGCGAACGCCGAACCGGTGGCGGTGACGATGATGTCGCCGTTGTCGGCCCGGACGCTCAGGCCACCGCCGGTAGTCTCGATCATCCCCCAGCGGGCCATGTCGTTGATGCTTTCCACTAGCAGCTGCCGTTCGGCTTCGTACAACATGTTCTCTCCTTTGTCGTTGGCTACCGGTCCGGAAACTCAGCGATGCTGGCGAGCCAGTTGTCCCGGGGTCGTGCTCTCCTTGCTCTGGTACTTCTCCCGCGGTCCCAGCCCGAACTCGGGCAGTGGCTGCTCGCCGCCCTCGATCAGGTCAGCGGTGTACTCACCGAACGCGGGACCGAACTTGAAGGCGTGCCCGCCCCCGCCTGCCAGCCAGCCGCCAACCGATTCCGGCACCGGCGTGAGCAGGAAATGCTGATCCGCGGTCAGCTCGTATTGGCAGACGTGCCGGGAAACCAGCGGAGCGCCGGCCAGCGCGGGAAACCGGTTGGCGAGCGCCCACCGGGCGGCTTGCTCGGCCTCCGAATCGGGAGGGCGGTCGGCGAGATCGGGATCGATGACCGGAGCGGCGCCAAGCGCCCCGCCGACCTTGAAGCCGCTGTCGTCGATGTCCCCGGCCCCGTATGCGCCACCGTCGACCCACACCGGGAGGCCGGGCGTCCGCCACTGCGGTTCCACGCCGAAGTAGAAGACGTTCTGCCGGACGGATTCGATTTCCGCCAGATGCGGGAACCAACGTCCCAGCCACGGACCGCAAGCCCAGATCGTCTGATCGGCGGGCAGCACCTTGCCGTCCACGATGGCCCTGCCTTTCGCATCCGGCCGGGCCTTGGCGATGCGCAACCTGGCACCTGCCCGCAAAGCACGGCGCATCAGGGTCAGGACGCCCAGCCGCGCCCGCAACACGCCACTGCTCGGTTCGTGCAACACGAATTCGAGGTCGTCGCAGCGCACGTCGGGGAAGAAGTCGCGGGCCGCCTCGGGGGCCAGCCGCTCGACCGGGAGACCCAGCGCCTCGAGACTGCGAGCACTCTGTTCCTCGAATTCGGCCTCTCCTTTGGCGAACCAGACGACGCCCACGTTGTGGAAGAGCTCGATTCCTTCCTCCACCCCGATTTCCTGCCACAGCTGCCGGGCCCGCCAGGCCTGGCGGGTGTACCAGACGTCGATGTCACGGCCTCCGCCGTAGGACAACCGGAGCACCCGGGAGGTGTCGTGGCTGGAGCCCCGCACATGTCCCGGTGTGTATTGTTCGACGACGGTGACCGACCAACCCCGCTGGACAAGGCTGTGGGCGATGGACGCGCCGACGATCCCAGCACCGACCACCACGACCGTAGGTGCATCAGGCATTGGACCTCCTTCCCCGCCCGGCCGGTCGGCCGAGCTGTGCGACGGCATGGTCGATACAGGACAACAGTGCTTCGGCGTCGGCGATCTCGATCGCCGGGAACATGCCGATGCGGATCTGGTTCCGGCCGAAACTGCGATGGGGCTCCAGGTCGAGGATGCCGTGCGCCCGCAGCCCGGCGACCATGTGTGCCGCGTCGATGTGCTCGGCGAACTCGATCGTCGCGACCACTGGCGACCGCTGTTCCGGTTCGGCGACGAACGGTGCCGCGTAAGGCGAATCCTCGGCCCAGCCATAGACCAGCGCGGCCGTTTTCGCCGCCCTGGCCGCGGCGCCACTCAGCCCCCCGAGGCCGAGCAGCCAGTCGATCTGCTCGCTCAACAGGAACAGCGACGCCACCGACGGGGTGTTGAACGTGAGGTCACGAGCCGAGTGGCCGATGGCGGCCGGCAGGCTGAAGAACTCCGGAATATACCGGCCGCCGGCCGCGATCTCCTCGGCGCGGGCCACCGCCGCCGGTGACATCAGCGCGATCCACAACCCACCGTCGGCACCGAAGCACTTCTGTGGTGCGAAGTAGTAGACGTCGAACGCCTCCGGCCGCACGAGCATGCCCCCAGCCGCACTGGTTCCGTCGACCAGCACCAGGGCATCGACATCGGCACCGGGTACCCGGTGGATCGGCATGGCCACGCCGGTCGAGGTCTCGTTCTGCGTCAGCGCGTAGGCATCGACTCCCGGCTCCGCGCGCGGCCCAGGGCAGGTTCCGGGTGGACTCTCGATCACCGAAGGCTCGGCCAGCCACGGCGTGTTCCGGTCGACCGCGGTGAAACGGCCGGAGAACTCACCGAAGGACAGGTGCTGGGCCCGGTTCCGGATGAGGCCGTGGGTGGCGATGTTCCAGAAGGCCGTGCCCCCACCATTGCCGAGCACCACCTGATAGTCCGCGGGCAGCTCGAACAGCTCCCGCAGCCCGGCGCGAACCCGCCCGAGCAACGCGCGCACCGCGCCACGGCGGTACGAGGTCCCGAGGAAGTCCGCGCCGCGCGAGGCGAGCGCGTCCAGTTGCTCGGGCCGCACCTTGGCCGGGCCGCACCCGAATCGCCCGTCGGCGGGCAACAGGCCTTCCGGGAGACTCAAATCCACTGCTTCATCGTCAGGCACAACACCGGATCGTAAAGCCTCCCCGCGTCGGGGGCCGCTCACCGACGGCTCTCTGTGGGACATTTATGGGGCCTATATGGAAACTGTGTGGACCTTTGAAAAAGGGCCGCCTATCAGCCGATTCACACTTGACCTTGCCGAGCGGGACGACGCAGTATCGGACTGGCAGCCCGTGCCACCGAGGGGATCCCAACTATGCGAATCACCGTTCTCGGGACCGGCTATCTGGGTGCCACACACGCAGCTTGTATGGCTGAAATGGGGTACGAAGTACTCGGCATGGACACCGATCCGGAAAAGATTTCCGCACTCTCCGCCGGAACTCCACCGTTCTACGAGCCGGGCCTCGAACTTCTTGTCCGAAGACATCTGAAATCCGGCCGACTGCGATTTACCTCCTCGTACGAGGAGATCGAAAAGTTCGCCGACGGCGCGCCAACCGTACATTTCCTCTGCGTCGGAACGCCGGAGAAGAAGACCGACAGGGCAGCCGATCTCCATTTTCTCGAAGAAGCGATTCACCGGCTGGCCCCCACTCTGCGCGGGCCGGGCCTGGTGGTCGGGAAATCGACGGTCCCGGTCGGGACAGCGGAGCGGCTCGCCGTCCGCCTGAGCCGGCGCGCGCCGGCCGGTGCGCACGTCGAGCTGGCCTGGAATCCGGAGTTCCTGCGCGAGGGCTTCGCCATCGGCGACACACTCAACCCGGCCCGGCTGGTCTTCGGGGTGAGTTCCCCACAAGCCGAATCCTTGCTGCGCGAGGTGTACCGGATCCCGCTCGCCCGCGGTGTGCCGCTGGTGGTCACCGATCTGCCCACGGCGGAACTGGTCAAGGTGTCCGCCAACGCGTTCCTGGCCACCAAGATCTCGTTCATCAACGCCATGGCCGAGGTCTGCGAGGCCACCGGCGCCGATGTCACCCACCTCGCCCGCGCGCTCGCCCACGATCCACGCATCGGCGAGCAGTACCTTCTGCCCGGCCTCGGTTTCGGCGGCGGCTGCCTGCCCAAGGATCTCCGCGCCTTCCAGTTCAGGGCCGGCGAGCTCGGCGTCGGGCACACGCTGGGTTTCCTCCGCGAGGTGGATGCCATCAATCTCCGCCGTCGGCGCCGGATGGTCGACCTCACGCGCGAGCGGTGCGGTGGTTCCTTCCGCGGCAAGCGAGTGGCCGTCTGGGGCGCGGCGTTCAAGCCCGGCTCGGACGACATCCGCGATTCACCCGCACTCAGTGTCGCCGCGTCCATCCAGCTCCAGGGCGCCGAGGTGACCGTCTACGACCCGAAGGCGGCCGACAACGCGTGCAAGAACTTCCCGAACCTGAACTACGCGAGCTCCGCGGTCGAGGCAGCGACCGGTGCCGACGTGCTACTGCACCTCACCGAATGGCGGGAGTTCCAGGAACTCGATCCGGCGGTGGTCGGCGCCGTGGTCGCCACGCGCCAGGTCATCGACGGCCGCAACACCCTGGACGCTCAGCGGTGGAGCGGCGCGGGCTGGGCCTATTACGCACTCGGGCGCCCGCCCGCCGATGACCGTGACCGCTCAGCCCTGTCGGTGCCGACCAGCCCGGACTCGTAGGCAATGAATGACGAGCTGGGCCGGTCGCGGGCGTGCAGGCCTGCCATCCGGGGACTCACGAAGTTCCCGAGCAACGACGCCGGAAAGGTCCCTGTGCTGCTCGCAGTGAAGGCGACCAGAGCCGCCTGCTGTCGCCTGTGCTTTCGGAAGCACATATCCGCCTGTTTCTCGTGGCACTTCTGGCTGTAAACGAATCGTATGGCCGGGACCGCCGGCGTTCCGGAACACAAGAGGCCCCGTGAACAGGTGTTCACAGGGCCTCTTGGCCGATCGTCCGGCTGTTACCAGCCCCGCTCAGCCAGCCGGTGCGGCTCGGGAACATCTGAAACATTGATGCCGACCATCGCTTCACCGAGACCGCGCGAAACCTTCGCGATGACGTCCGGGTCGTCGTAGAACGTGGTGGCCTTGACGATCGCCTCGGCGCGCTGAGCCGGGTTGCCGGACTTGAAGATGCCGGAGCCGACGAACACGCCTTCGGCACCGAGTTGCATCATCATCGCGGCGTCGGCCGGGGTCGCGATGCCGCCGGCGGTGAACAGCACGACGGGGAGCTTGCCCTTCGCCGCGACCTCCTTGACGAGGTCGTACGGGGCCTGGAGTTCCTTCGCCGCAACGTAAAGCTCGTCCTCGGGCAGAGAGGAAAGGCGGCGCAGCTCCGCGCGGATCTTGCGCATGTGCGTGGTCGCGTTCGAGACGTCGCCGGTGCCGGCCTCGCCCTTGGAGCGGATCATCGCCGCGCCCTCGTTGATGCGGCGCAACGCCTCGCCGAGGTTGGTCGCACCACAGACGAAGGGGACGGTGAAGGCCCACTTGTCGATGTGGTTCTCGTAGTCGGCCGGGGTCAGCACCTCGGACTCGTCGATGTAGTCGACGCCGAGCGACTGAAGCAGCTGAGCCTCGACGAAGTGGCCGATGCGGGCCTTCGCCATGACGGGGATCGAAACGGCCTCGATGATGCCGTCGATCAGGTCCGGGTCGCTCATCCGGGCCACGCCGCCCTGCGCGCGGATGTCCGCGGGGACCCGCTCGAGCGCCATCACCGCGACGGCGCCGGCGTCCTCGGCGATCTTCGCCTGCTCGGCGGTGACCACGTCCATGATCACACCGCCCTTGAGCATCTCCGCCATCCCGCGCTTGACCCGGGCGGTGCCGGTGAGCGAGGTGGTGGCCGTGTTCGTGGAGTCGTCAGACACTGCTGGACCTTTCGGAAAGCGCACGAGGTGGGGTGACGCCTTCGAGGGTAGGCCGCTTTTGGACCTCTGAAGCAGGCCAGTTCACGGCGATTTCAGCAGTCCACTGGGTGATCTGGCCCGCACCCGCCCGCGATTCGGCACCAGCTTGCGGTAGTTCGACGTCGAACTACCGCAAGCTGGTGCCGAATCGCGGAAGAGGGGCTAGCGGGCCAGGCCCTGTTCGAAGGCGAAGAGCCCGTCCGGGTCGTACCTCCGGGCCACTCGGCGCAGTCGCGGGAGGCTGTCGCCGTAGTACGCCTTCGCCCAGTCCGGCATCTCCGGATCGATGTAGTTGACGTACCCGGCCCGCCCGTACTCCCGGCCGAGTTCGTCCCGGACCAGGCCGATCGACTGGCGTGCGGCCGCCTCGCCGCCCTCCAGACCACGGGTGATCTGGATGCTGCCCAGCGCCGACCGGTACGGGAAGCACGACTCGCTCGACGGCACCCGCGCGATCGCGCCCCCGTACGCGTCCACGATCGAGTACAGCTCCGGATCGCTCGTCAGCAACGACGCCAACGCGCCGGGGTCGGGCACCGGATGGGTCAGTATCCTCGATGTGGCCACGTACTCGCCGCGCTGCGCGACCGCGGCGGGGAAGTCGGCCTCCTGCGCGAAGGCGCGCATCGTGGCCAGATGGCCCTGTTCGGTCACCTCGCGTTTGGTCGGCTGAGTGCCGACGCGGCGGATCAGATCGTCCAGCAGCGGGTTCACCTGTGCGGCGGAGCCCACGAAGCAGCCACCACAGTTCGCGACCGTCGCGCCGAGGCCCATCCCGGACCACAGTTCGTCCGGCATCGCGGGCTGCCACTCCTGCCAGGCCGCGACCAGCGCGGCCAGTGCGTCGGGCGGGAAGATCAGGTTGAAGTTCGTCAACGTCCTGGCCGCCGCCGTGCGGAAGGTGAACGACGTGACGATGCCGAAGTTGCCGCCACCGCCGCCGCGTAACGCCCACAGCAGGTCCGGCGCGGTCTCCGCCGACACCAGGCGCTGTTTCCCGTCGGCGCCGACAAAGCGCACGGATTCCACGTTGTCGCAGGTCAGCCCGTACTTGCGGGCCAGCACGCCGATTCCGCCGCCGAGGGTCAGGCCCGCGATGCCGACCTGGGGGCAACTGCCGGCGGGCAGTGCGCGGCCCGCCGCCGCCAGCGCCTCGTACACCTGCCCGAGCCGCGCGCCCGCGCCGATCGCCGCCCGGCCGCCGGGCAGGATCTCGACCGTGTTCAGCCGGGACAGGTCGACGACGAGTCCTCTGTCCACAACGGAATAGCCGGCGTAACTGTGCCCGCCCGAGCGGGCCGCGATCGGAATCCGCTGCCTGGCAGCGAAATCGACGCAATGCCGGACGTCGTCCTCGGTCGCGCAGACCGCGACACCGGCGGGCAGCCGATGGTCGTAGAGGCTGAAGAACCCGAGCCTCACTTCGTCGTAGCCGGGGTCGCCAGGCCGGAACAGTTCACCCGTCAGCCGGGCACGCAGCCGTTCCCACGGACCACCGCCCTCGGGGATCGCCGCGGGCGCCGCCGCGAGCACCGGAACCGCTCCTGCCAGCCGTAACACCGTTCGTCTGTCGAGCTCCATCGCTCATCCCCCACCGTCGGATCCGCCTCCGGGTGTCCGCCATCGAGCATAACGGCGCTTCGACATTCGGGGGGTCCCTCGCCGGTCGCCTTGCCGCGACGGCGGTCGCGGGTGTGTGATCGAGGACACACCTGTACGCGGCATCGTGTGGTGAGGAGATCGGCATGGCCGACAAACAGAGCAAGAACGGAGACTCCGGGGCCGCCGTCGCTGTGGACGACCCGGCGAAAGTACGCAACGTCGTCCTGGTCGGCCCCTCGGGATCAGGCAAGACGACACTCGCCGAAGCGCTGCTCGCCGCCTCCGGCACGGTGACGCGGGCAGGCTCGGTTGTGGAGGGCACCACCGTATGCGACCACGACCCAGCCGCGGTCCGGCAGCAGCGGTCGGTCGGCCTTTCGGTCGCGCCGGTGCTGCACCAGGGCCACAAGATCAACCTCATCGACACCCCCGGGTACGCCGATTTCGTCGGCGAACTGCGGGCCGGGCTCCGTGCCGCCGACGCGGCGTTGTTCGTGGTCTGCGCGGCGGAAGGCGTCGACGCGGCCACGGTCGCGGTCTGGGAGGAGTGCGCGGCCGTCGGGATGCCGAGGGCGGTGGTCGTCTCGCGGCTCGACCATCATCGCGCCGATCCCGAAGGCGAGATCGCCGCTTGCCAGGAGGCCTTCGGCGCCGGAGTCCTGCCGCTGTACCTCCCCGCTCGCGATGGGCTCGTCGGACTCATCACGCGCCGCTACTTCGACTACTCGAACGGCTTCCCACCCGAGGTCGGCGAGCCGGACGAGGCCGATCTCGCCCGGATGACCGAGGCCCGCAACGAACTGATCGAAGGGGTCATCGCCGAGAGCGAGGACGAGTCCCTGATGGACCGCTACCTCTCCGGCGAGGAGATCTCCGAGGACACGCTGATCGCCGACCTCGAAACCGCCGTCGCCCGCGGCTCCTTCCATCCGGTGATCCCGGTGTGCGCGACGACCGGGGTCGGGCTCGCCGAGGTCCTCGACGGGATCGTGCGCGCCTTCCCGTCACCACTGGAGCACGTCCCACCGGAGGTCACCTCGCCCACCGGCGAACCGCACGCCGGTCTCCGCGCCGACCCCGACGGCCCGCTGGCCGCCGAGGTGGTCCGGACCGCTGTCGACTCCTACGTCGGCAGGGTGTCGCTGGTGCGGGTGTTCTCCGGAACGCTTCGACCCGAACGGCCGGTGCACGTTTCGGGCCACGGTCTCGCCGAACGCGGCCACGAGGATCACGACACCGACGAACGGGTCGCGCATCTGTACTCGCCGCTCGGGGCGAACCTGCGCGAGGTCCCGTACTGCGTTGCCGGCGACCTCTGCGCACTCACCAAGGTCGGCTCGGCGGAAACGGGCGACACCGTCTCCTCGCCGGAGGATCCGCTGATCATGAAACCGTGGGCGATGCCGGAACCGCTGCTGCCGGTCGCCGTCATCGCGAAGACACGCAGCGACGAGGACACCTTGGCGCGCAACCTTTCCCGGCTCGTCGCGGGCGACCCGACGCTGCGGCTGGACCGCAACGCCGAGACCAACCAACTCGTGCTGTGGTGCATGGGCGAGGCGCACGCCGACGTCGTGCTGTCGCGGCTGCGCGCGGGAGGCGCCGACGTGGACACCGAGCCCGTCCGCATCAGCCTGCGGTCGACCTTCGCCGGGCCGGGCCGCGGGCACGGACGGCACGTCAAACAGTCCGGCGGCCACGGCCAGTTCGCCGTCTGCGACATCGAGGTCCAGCCGCTGCCGAGGGGTTCGGGCTTCGAGTTCGTGGACAAGGTCGTCGGCGGCTCGGTGCCCCACCAGTTCATCCCGAGTGTCGAGAAGGGAGTCCGAGCCCAGGCACAGCGGGGGATCGTCGACGACCATCCGCTGATCGACATCCGGGTGACCCTCGTCGACGGCAAGGCGCACAGCGTCGACTCGTCGGACGCCGCGTTCCAGACAGCGGGCGCGCTGGCGCTGAAGGAGGCCGCCGCGGCGGCCAAGATCGCGCTGCTCGAACCGCTCGAAGAGGTGGCGGTGCGGCTGCCGGACGAGCACCTGGGCACCGTGTTAGGCGACCTTTCGTCCCGGCGCGGCCGCGTACTCGGTACCGAATCGGGTGAAGGCGGCCGCACGGTCATCCGCGCCGAGGTGCCCGCGGTCGAGCTCCTGCGCTACGCCATCGACCTGCGTTCACTGACGTCGGGCACGGCGACGTTCACCCGCAGGCACGCCCGGTTCGAGCCGATGCCGGAGGGAGCGGTCGCCCTTCACTGAGGGGTAGGTATTGAGGGGTAGCGCAAAGGTGTCGGGGCGCGGGGATCCGCTCGCGGCCGTGGGGCCCCCGGGTGTCGCGAAAGCCACTTTCGGGGCACCAGGCGTCGCGAAAGTGGCTTTCGCGACGCATCTCGACCATGGGTGTCAGCGACGGCACCGGCGGTAGCGAAGATCCCCTCTCCGCTACCGCGCCCCCTGCCCCGTGGCTTTCGCAACCCGCCACCTTCGCCAAACCCTTCAATAAGTGGACGGCGCCGGTGGTGACGTGTTTGGGCACGTGACTCGCGTGACTGGAGGCCGCACTCGGTGTGCGGCGTCCGATCACGCGAGATCCGTCCGTGATCACGCCACTTTCGGCCTTCTCCTCAAGAAAATTCGAAGCCGCCGGGGCGGCCGTTCCGGTCGGCCAGCAGGCCGGCCAGGGTGGCGATGGCGATCTCGGGCGGCGTGCGTGAGCCGATGTTCAGCCCGACCGGGCGATGGACACGGGCGATCTCCCGGTCCGCGACGTCCAGCGCCCGGAGCGCGGCGACGTGCGGGCCGGCATGGCGCGGATTGCCGAGCACCCCGACCCACCGGGTGGGCCGGTCCAGCACGGCTTTGAGCACGTCGCCGAGTTCGGGCCGGTTGTGGTCGGTGACGACGACGTCGGCGTCCATGCCGAGTTCCGGCACCGTCGTGACTGCCTCCAAGCCGTTCTCGACATCCGTCGCGCGGGCGCCGTCCGGGTCGAACAACACCGCCCGATAGCCGAGATCCTCGCCATAGCGCAGGAGGAACGACGCCACCGGCGTCGCGAACACAGCCACCAGCAGCCGCTCGCTCATCGGTTCGTCCTCCTACAGATCGGGCTCGGCGATCTCGAAGTATTCCGGAAGCCGGGCTGTCCCGGCGAGACCGAAGTACCGGACCTTCCGCCGCCGCCGCAGATGCAGGGTGTCCCGGACGGCGTCGTTGTGCACGCGCCGCGCGATGACGACGCGGTGTTCGGCGTCGGTCAGCTCCTCGGCCAGCGGCGGCGGCAGGGTCGCGCGGTCGACTCGCGCCAGCCGCAGCGTCAGCTCGCTTTCCTCGGCTTCGCGATCCTGCCTGCGCGCCCGCTCGGCACGCTCGGCCAACGCGCGCAGCTCCTCGTCGCTCAGGATCGCGGCGGCCGCCCTGGCGACGACGGCACGCCGCGCGAGGGCCGCGTCGAGTGCCGCCCAGCCCGCGTCCGTGCGGACGTGCAGCCGATCCAGCCGGTTCGCCGTCGCGAGCAGGAAAAGCCCGCCCAGTACCACGATCGCGGCCGCCAGACCGCCGATCCACACCCAGGTCGTCATCGGCTGAACTCGCGTTCGCCCGCGCCGACCCGGCGGGGATCGGCGGCGATCGCCGTCTCGTACACGCGCAGAACCTGTGTGGTGACCACGGACCAATCGAACATCGCGACCCGCTCCCCCGCGGCCGCCGCCAGCGACACCCGGCGAGCCGGGTCTCCGAGCAGCTCACGCAATCCGTCGGCCAGTGCCGCCGCGTCGCCGGTCTCGGTCAGCATCCCGGCCTTGCCGTCGTCGAGCACCCGGCGGAACGAATCCAGGCCGCTGGCCAGCACCGGGGTCCCCGCCGCCATCGCCTCGGTGAGGATCATCCCGAAACTCTCGCCGCCCGTGTTCGGGGCGCAGTAGACGTCGACGCTGCGCAGCGCCCGCGCTTTCGTCTCGTCGTCGACTTGGCCCAGCAGGTCGATATGCGGCGCGAGCTCCGGCCCTGCCTCACGCCGGAGCTGATCGGCGTCGCCGCGGCCGACGACCAGCAACCGCAGCTCCTCGAACTCCGGCAGCAGCATCCGCAACGCCTCCAGCAGCACACCCATCCCCTTGCGGGACTCGGTGTACCGCCCGACGAACCCGACCGTGCCGCCCGCTCGCGGATAGCCGTCCAGCGGAAGCGCCCGGGAGAAGAAGTCGACGTCGACGCCGTTGGGCACCTCGACCGCGTCCCCGCCGGCGTGCTCGACCTGGACGCGGCGCGCCAGCGCCGACACCGCGATCCGCGCGGTGATCTTCTCCAGCAGCGGGCGCAGCACCGGCTGGAACGCCGCCAGCGTGCGCGAACGGGTCGTCGCGGTGTGGAAGGTCGCCACGATCGGGCCGTCCGCGACCTTCAGCGCCAGCAGCGAAAGACTCGGTGCGGCAGGCTCGTGCAGGTGCAGGACGTCGAAGTCGCCGTCGCGGATCCACCGCCGCACCCTGGAGTAGGACACCGGGCCGAACTGCAACCGCGCGACCGAGCCGTTGTACGGGATGCCGAGCGCCTTCCCGGCGGGGACGACGAAATCCGGGACGTCGGAGTCCTCGTCGGCCGGAGCGAGGACCGAGACCTGGTGCCCGCGCGCCAGCAGCGCCTTCGCGAGATCGATGACGTGCCCCTGCACGCCACCCGGCACGTCGAACGAGTACGGGCAGACGATCCCGATCTTCATGACCCGCGCCTGAGCCATCGGCTCAACTCGCTTCGCCGAGCTCGGCCTGTTCCCCGGCTTCGAAGTCGGAGAGCCAGAACTTCTGCATCATGTGCCAGTCGGCCGGATGGGCGGCGATGTCCCCGGCGAAGATGTCCGCCAGCGCCTGGGTGGCCGCCGGGACCTCGGACCGGTTCGTGACCCGGATCCTCGGATGCAACCGGATCTGCCAGCCGTCCTCGGTGAACCAGCAGCCCGCCGGGATCAGCGCGGCGCCGGTGGTGGCGGCCAGCCTGGCAGGCCCGCCGGGCATCCGGGTCTGCTCGCCGAAGAACTTGACGGGTACGCCGGAATTCGTCAGGTCCCGGTCGCCGACCAGGCAGATCGCCTTGTTCTCACGCAGCCGCTTGAGCAGCACGCGCATCGCGGAGCTGTCACCGGTCAGCGGCACTATCTCGAAACCGAGCGACTCCCGGTAGGACACGAACCGCTGGTACAGCGATTCGGGCTTCAGCCGCTCCGCGACCGTGGTGAAGCCGCCGAGGTAATCCGCGAGCCAGACACCCGCCGCGTCCCAGTTCCCGCTGTGCGGCAGCGCCATCACCGCGCCGTTGCCCTCGGCGAGGGCGGCGTCGAGGTTCTCCACGCCGGTGATCGACTGGGCGACCTTGCGGCTGACCTCCTTGTGGTCCATCGAGGGCAGCCGGAACATCTCGTGCCAGTAGCGCGCGTACGAACGCATCGCGCGGCGGGTCAGTTCGTCGAGTTCGACGCCGTCGGCCTGCGGCACCACCCTGGCGAGATTGCGCCGCAGCTGGCGGACGCCGCCGCCGTCCCGCCGGACCGCGAGGTCTGCGCCCAATCCGAAGGTCACCGCGCCCGCGGACTCCGGCAGCAAGCGCGCGAGCCGCCAGCCCGCCGCGTAGCCGAAGTCACTGAGCCGCTGGGAGAACCCGCTCATGCCCCACCCTCCGCGGCGGGTGGCCCGGCCGCCTTGGCGGCCCTCGCCGCCTTGGCCACCGCGGCCGTCCGCTGCAGCAGGGTGATCACCGAAAGCACCGCGAGCAGCCAGAGCGTGATGTCCACGGTGTACGGAACGCCCAGACCGTGCAGTCCGGTTCCCACGAGGGCGATGATCAGGCGTTCCGCGCGTTCGACGAGCCCGCCGTCGGCCTCCAGCCCGGAAGCTTCGGCACGGGCCTTGACGTACGAGATGACTTGCGCGAGCACCAGGCAGATCAACGCGGCGGCGGCGGCCGGGCGGTTGTCGTCGTGGACGAAGCACCACCAGGCGATCGCGGCGAACAACGCGCCGTCGACCAGCCTGTCGCAGGTCGCGTCGAGGACGGCACCGAACGCCGTGCCGTACCCGCGGGCGCGGGCCATCGCGCCGTCGAGCAGGTCCAGCATCGCGAAGCCCCAGACGGTGAAGGTGCCCCACAGCAGCATGTCGTTGGGAAAGAACGCGAGCGCGCACAGCACCGCCCCGGCCGTGCCGATGACGGTCATCGCGTTCGGGGTCAGCCCGGCACGCACGAGCACCTTCCCCATGGGGTCGGTGACGCGGGAAACGGAGGCGCGCGCGAAAATGTTGAGCATCGGTTCTTCAGGTGCACCTAAGCAGCAGGGTCGGGTGGCCGCCCGAAGCCTATCCACCCGCACCGACGCCTGTCGTCGTGCCCGCCCTGGAGCGGCTCCCGGTCAGTCCGCTTTGGCCAGTTCGGCAGGCTCCTCGAGATCCGCGAGCGTCCCTTCCCGCAGCGCCAGTTCCGCCTCGGCGGCTGCACATTTCGGCGACAACCGCTCCAGCACGGCGGCGCTGATCTCGCCGAGCGCCTTCACCTGTTCGGGGGTCAGCGGGTCGAAGAGGCTCTCGCGGACGGCCTCGACGTGCCCGGGCGCGGCCTCCTCCAGCGCGGCGAAACCGGCGGGGGTGAGCACCGCCCAGGAGCCGCGTTTGTCAGTGGGACAGGACTCACGGCGTACCCAGCCGTTCGCCTCGAGCCGCGCGACCGCGTGCGAAAGCCTGCTGCGCGACGCCTTGCGCGCGTCGGCGAGTTCACTCATCCGCAGCCGCCTTTCCGGCGCCTCGGACAGGGCCACGAGCACTTCGTAGTAGGTGTGGGGCATGCCCGCCTCGTGCTGGAGCTGGCCTTCCAGATGCGCTTGCAGCATCCGCGTGGCCGCGGAGAAGTCGCGCCAGACTTTTTGCTCCTCGTCGGAGAGCCATCGGGGTTCGGACATGCCACCCATTCTACCCCTGGTTGAACGCTCAACCAAATTGCGCTACAGTCACGGTTGAGCGCTCAACCAGCTGAGGGTTCACCACAGCCGCACCCAGACTTTTGGAGATCGACTTTCATGACCACCACCGAGATCCCCGGCTACGTCACCGGCAAGTGGACGATCGACACCGCCCACTCCGACATCGCCTACACCGTGAAGCACCTCGGCCTGGCGAAGTCCCGTGGCAACTTCACCGCTTTCACCGGCGAGGTCGTCACCGCCGACAACATCCTCGACTCCTCGGTCACCGTCGAGATCGACGCCTCTTCGGTCGCCAGCGGTGTCGACGGGCGTGACACGCACCTCAAGTCCGAGGACTTCTTCCACATCGACGAGCACCCGGTCATCACCTTCCGCTCGACCGGCATCCGCGAGGACGGCGGCGACTATGTCATCGACGGCGAGCTCACCTGGCGCGGCAAGACCGTCCCGGTCGCGCTCGAGGCCGAGTTCAACGGCATCGGCACCAACCCTGCCAACGACAACGCCACCACCCTCGGCGTCTCGGCCAGCGCCACCGTGAACCGCCGCGACTTCGGCATCGGCCCGGAGGGCAACACCTTCCTGTCCGAGAAGGTCAAGATCGACATCGAGCTTCAGGCCGCACTCAACGCCTGAGTCCCGCTTCGGCTTCAGTGCAGAGATGTCAAAAAGGGTCGTTCAGGACGTTTTCCGTCCTGAACGACCCTTTCATGGCACTCGCGACCCGCCCAGAGCCCAGACCTGGAGCCATTGAGAGGTACGGCAAGGGTGGCGCGATGGACCCGGCGGCGGGAGCGGGCTCGCTAAGCGACTTGGCGCGGCCTGGACTCTCCAAACGGACACATCCCGACTTGCAGTGCCCGATTTGGGGCCTCGGTACTTTTCCGCACCGGGGGTCGTGAGTGGCAATGAGGGTTAGAACCCTCATTGCCACTCACGACCTTCACGCGGAACCGCTCAGATGTGCATCAAACGGACATTCAGTCGCCATGAACTGCCCAATGTGCAGACCACGTCAGCACACACTTCGCCGTAAAGGCCCCCTGCCTGCGGTCACCTACCGCAAAAGCCGGGGAGCTACCAGGCGTCCGCCAGCAGCTGCCGCGTCTCCCCCAGCAACTGCGGCAGCACCTTCGTATGCCCGATCACCGGCATGAAGTTCGCGTCGCCGCCCCATCTCGGCACCACGTGCTGGTGCAGGTGCGCGGCGATTCCCGCGCCGGCGATCACGCCCTGGTTCATCCCGATGTTGAACCCGTGCGCCGAGGACACCTCGCGGATCACCCGCATCGCACGCTGGGTGAACTCCGCCACCTCGACGGTCTCTTCCGCCGTCAGGTCCGTGTAGTCCGCGACGTGGCGGTACGGCACGGCCATCAGGTGGCCGGGGTTGTACGGGTACAGGTTCAGCACCGCGTACACCGTCTTCCCGCGCGCGAGGATCAGCGCGTCCTCGTCACTCTTCTCGGGGAGACGGCAGAACGGGCAGCCCTCGTCGGGTTTCTTCGCCCCCTGCACGTAGGCGAGCCGATGCGGGGTCCACAGGCGCTGCAACGCGTCCTGGACTCCCACACCGTCCTGTCCGACGACTTCAGGGCCATCGGGACCCGTCACCGGAGGACCGCCTCCAAGGCCGCCACGGTCGGCGAGGAGTTCTCACGGCGCTGGACCCAGCCGGCGATCGCCTCGACGGCGTCGGCCACCGGGACACCGTTGATCTGGCCACCGTCGCGGAACCGGAACGACACCGCGCCCGCCTCGACGTCCTTCGCGCCCGCCAGGAGCATGAAGGGCACCTTCTGCGTGGTGTGGGTGCGGATCTTCTTCTGCATCCGGTCGTCGCTCGCGTCGACGTTGACCCGGATTCCCTTGGCCCGCAATGCCTTCTCGACGCCGCGCAGATGCTCGACCTGGTCCTCGGTGATCGGGATGCCGACCACCTGGACGGGCGAAAGCCACGCCGGGAACGCGCCCGCGTAGTGCTCGGTCAGCACGCCGAAGAACCGCTCGATCGAACCGAACAGCGCTCGGTGGATCATCACCGGACGCTGACGGCTGCCGTCGCCCGCGGTGTACTCCAGTTCGAACTTCTCGGGCAGCATGAAGTCCAGCTGGATGGTCGACATCTGCCAGGTGCGGCCCAGGGCGTCCTTCGCCTGCACGGAGATCTTCGGCCCGTAGAACGCGGCGCCACCCGGATCCGGCACGAGCTCCAGGCCGGAGTCCACGGCGGCGGTGCGCAGCACCTCGGTCGCCTCGGCCCAGACCTCTTCGGACCCGATGTACTTCTCTTCGTTCCGAGTGGACAGTTCGAGGTAGAAATCGTCGAGACCGTAGTCGCGCAACAGGTTCAGCACGAAGTCCAAAAGGGACTTCAGCTCACCGGGGACCTGCTCCAGGGTGCAGAAGATGTGCGCGTCGTCCTGCGTCATACCGCGCACGCGGGTCAGGCCGTGGATCACGCCGGACTTCTCGTAGCGGTACACGGAGCCGAACTCGAACATCCGCAGCGGCAGTTCCCGGTAGGAACGTCCGCGCGACCGGAAGATCAGGTCGTGGAACGGGCAGTTCATCGGCTTGAGGTAGTAGTCCTGGCCCGGCTTCCGGACCGAACCGTCCTCGTTGTGCTCGGCGTCGAGGTGCATCGCCGGGTACATGCCGTCGCGGTACCAGTCGAGGTGGCCGGAGGTCTCGAAGAGCGCGCCCTTGGTGATGTGCGGCGAGTAGACGAAGTCGTACCCGGCTTCGACGTGCCGCTGGCGCGAGTAGTTCTCCATCTCCTGCCGGATGATCCCGCCCTTGGGGTGGAACACCGGCAGCCCCGAACCGATCTCGTCGGGGAAGGAGAACAGGTCCAGCTCGACACCGAGCTTGCGGTGGTCGCGCCGCTCGGCCTCGGCGAGGCGCTCCAGGTAGACGTCCTGCGCCTCGGTGGATTCCCAAGCGGTGCCGTAGATCCGCTGCAGCTGCGGGTTCTTGTCGTCACCGCGCCAGTACGCGGCGGCGACGCGGGTGAGCTTGAACGCCGGGATGAACTTGGTGGTCGGCACGTGCGGGCCGCGGCAGAGGTCGCTCCACACGCGCTCCTTGGTGCGCGGGTCGAGGTTGTCGTAGATGGTCAGCTCGCCGCCGCCGACCTCCATCACCTCGCTGGTGTCCACATCGGACTTGAGGTCGACGAGCTCCAGCTTGAACGGCTCGTCTGCCAGTTCCTTCTTGGCCTCGTCGACCGAATCGAAGACGCGGCGGGAGAACTGCTGCGCGCCCTTCACGATCTGCTTCATGCGCTTTTCGAGCGCCTGCAGGTCTTCCGGGGTGAACGGGGTGTCGACGGCGAAGTCGTAGTAGAAGCCGTCCTTGACCGGCGGCCCGATGCCGAGTTTGGCCTGCGGGAACTGCTGCTGCACGGCCTGGGCGAGCACATGGGCGGCCGAGTGGCGGATGACGCTGCGGCCGTCCTCGGTGTGGGCGGCGACTGCCTCGACCTCGACCTCGGACTCCGGCGCCCAGGACAGATCGCGGAGATTCCCCTCGGCGTCGCGCACGACGACGATCGTGTCCGGCCCCTTGGTCGGCAGCCCGGCTTCGCGGACCGCGGTGCCCGCCGTAGTGCCCGCCGGTACCACCACGCGCGGGGCGGTTGCGGCTGCTACTGACGACGGCTGGGACACGATGGACTCCTCGCGGTGCAAGCGGATGTTTCGTGTGATGTTAGTCGTCACCCGCCGCACGGCTCACGCGCATTACCCCTAACACACGCGTTGGCCTCCTTCCCATCGGAAGAAGGCCAACGCGTATCGCGGAACGAGGTCAGACGGTCTCGACGACCTCGTCGAAGTCCAGCCGCGGCAGGCGGTCGAACCAGGGGTTGTCGCCCGGCTTGCCGACGTTGATCACGACGAGGGACTTCCACGGCTTGCCCGCGAAGAACTCCTTGTCGATGCCCTCGGCGTCGAAGCCGGTCATCGGGCCTGCGGCCAGCCCGGCGGCGCGGACGCCGATGATGAAGTAGCCGACCTGCAGCAGCGCGTTGAGCTTGGCGGTCTCGACACGGCCCGCCTCGTCGGCGAACAGGTCCTTGGCGCCAGGGAAGTGCGGGAAGGTGCGCGGCAGGTTCTCGTGGAACTCGGTGTCGGCGGCCAGCACGACGGTCACGGGCGCGGCCTCGGTCTTGGCGCGATTGCCTTCGGCCATCAGCGGGGCCAGGCGCTGCTTACCCTCTTCGGTGCGGATCACCAGCGCGCGCAGCGGCTGGTTGTTCATCGACGTCGGCGCCCACTTGACCAGCTCGTAGATCGCACGGATCTGCTCGTCGGTCACCGGCTCGTCGCTGAAGTTGTTCGCGGTGCGTGCCTCGCGGAACAACAGGTCCTGAACGTCCTGCGGGAGATTCAAGGCTTCGGTCGGCTCAACGCTGGTGGTCATGGGTGGATCTTCCTTCCGTACGCGTCCTGTACCCGCCTCAACCTAGTTGAGCGCTGAACTATTTCTCGTTCAACTATCACCGCGTGTGGTTCCGGTCACAGGAACGCGTCAGTAGGCTCCTCGCCCCTGCACCACGGCACGGAAGGTCTTCCAGAGGATCACCAGGTCGAGGGCGAGAGACCAGTCCTCGACGTAACGCAGGTCGAGACGGATGCTGTCGGCCCAGCTGAGGTCGCTGCGGCCACTGACCTGCCAGAGCCCGGTCAGCCCCGGTTTGACGAGGAGGCGACGTCGCGCGTCGGGGGCGTACTTCGCGGTCTCCTCCGGGAGCGGCGGCCGCGGGCCGACGAGCGACATCCGTCCGCCCACGACGTTGAACAACTGCGGCAGTTCGTCGAGCGAGTACCGGCGAAGCAGACCACCGACCCGTGTGATCCGCGGATCCTTGCGCATCTTGAACAGCGGGCCCGCGCCTTCGTTGTCCGCCTGGAGATCCTGCTTGAGCTTGTCGGCGTTCGTGACCATCGTGCGGAACTTCAGCATCGTGAAGGTGTGGCCGTCACGGCCGACGCGCCGCTGCCGGTAGATCACCGGCCCGCGGTCGTCGAGTTTGATCGCGACCGCGATCACCAGCAGCAGCGGGGAAACGAGAGTGAGGAGCAGGGCGGAGCCGAACCGGTCGAGCGCTTCCTTGACCAGGCGGCGGCCGCCGGTGAACATCGGCGCGGTGACCCGCAGCAGCGGCATGCCGAGCACACCGGAGACGTTCAGCCTGGGGCCGGCGACCTCCATCAGCACCGGCGCGACCACCATCTCGGCGGACGTTCCTTCGAGGTCCCAGGCGAGCCGCTGCAGGCGTTTCGGGTTCCAGTGCTGATCGGCGGTCACGGCGACCACCCGGTAGCCGCCACGGCGGACATGGCTTGCCAGGTCGTCGAGCTTCCCGACGACCGGGACGCCTTCCACCTCGCCGCTCCCCCGCTCCGCGCCGGCACCGGAGTACGTGCAGACGGCTTCGACCCGCCAGCCGACATGGGGGTCGGCCTTGGTACGGGTGATCAGATCGGCGACCGTGTCCGGACTTCCCGCCGCGAGCACCGGCAGCAGGCATTCACCGAGTCGTCTTCGCCGGTGCAGCACCTGTCTCAGCGCGTACCGCTGCAGGAACATGAAGACCGAGATCATCGGGACGACGATGAAGACCCAGGGCTGCACGGCGAGTGCGCCGAAGAGCAGGCCGCCCAGGGCGACGAGGACAGCGGTGGTCACCAGTCCCCGGCCCAGCGTCCGATACTCCTCCGCGCCTTCGCCCAGCACGCGCGGACTCCAGGCACGGCAGACCGACAGCCCGAAAAGGAAGGCCGCGGCGGTACCGAGCGCGTGCATGTCGTGCGGATCCGATCGATCGATCAAGAAGGCGCTCATCACGATGAGCACGAACGCGGTGAAAACGTCACTACCGATGACCCAGGCGCGGTAGCGCGATTCCCAAGCCGCGTACGGCGGCCGCGCCGACGTGGTGTCGACCGCGGCGACATCGCCCGCACCCCGTCGAGGGGCGGGCGGGATCGACTGAAGGTCGATGTGCTGCGGCGTCCCGTTGACAGTGGACGACGGCCGCACCGACTCTTCCATCAGACCTCCCGGAGAGGGAATTCCCGAACGCCGGATCAGCACGCTGAGTAAATGAGAGCGATTTCGAAGAGTGATCGATTCTCGAGATCCTTCAGCGGCCGATGGGGCGACACACGCCAAGGTATCGGCCACTCTCCGGCCATCGTTACAAGGATTTCCAGCCACACCCTGCGCGAGCATCCGGCAAATGAATGCCCTGTTGATAACAAGATGGTGACGATGCGTAATAGACCGTATCCGCCGAACAACTACTTAAAGTAGTCACGAATTCGCGGCCCGCACGGCCACTTGGAGCACCGCGTCCCCGATCGGCCGAGCAGCCCGGAAAACTCCACAGTGGACGGTCTCGGGAAGTCGATCTCCGGCCGGTCCATTGTGGATTTCACGGGCCCGGAGGACCACGGCCGAGCGGTCAGGTTCACCGTGCACGGACCCACCTTGTCAATCGGTCACCGGAGTGGCGTTTCGTCACATCACGTCAGCATCACGGCGGCCCCGCCGCCGGAGCCGGACGGGTGAGCCCGCCCGCCATGCCCCACATCACTTTCCTCATGGTCTGAACCTTTCGACGGCCGCTTCGTGCCGAGGATCACAAAGATGTCTCGATAGCCGGACGATGCGACACTTTCGCGGCGCGACACGAGGCTCTAGACGAATGTCCACACCGGCCGGACAGGCGGGCCTCGTCGATCTTCGAACCGGCGGCCCACCGCGACCCCCGCCGCACCCGATGGATTCAGCCGTGCCGCCCGCGATCTCCGCGACGGCAGAAGTACCGTCCCCACATAACCCGCGTCCGACCTGGGGATCGAATGCCGCCGGACGGCTCACCGCCGACGGTCCCCGGAAATGAATCAAGGCCCCGGACCGATGGTCCAGGGCCTTCATCCGGTGGGCGATACTGGGATCGAACCAGTGACCTCTTCGGTGTGAACGAAGCGCTCTCCCGCTGAGCTAATCGCCCGCTCGCGGTGTCCGGCAGACTCTACCCCAAGACTTTAGGGGGCCTGCAAATGGGTGGTTCCCGCCGACCACACTCCGCTCACCAGCAAATACGGAGCGAACAACCACGAGCTAGCCGGGGTTGTCACGGCCGGGGGGCGCCCGCGACGCGTTTCGACATTCATGCGACGGTGCTATCGCGTGACGACTAAACCGCGCAGTATGTACATGTGGACTGCCTGCAGGGCGCATGGATGGCTGCGCGTCGCGCGGGTGATGATGGGGTGACGGAGCATGGACCCGGGGTCCGATGACCCCGTCCGGGTGATCTGCGGCAAAACCGCGTTCCGATCAGCCGGCCGATACGTCACATCATCGCCACTCGGTTCGACCGGGCCGGGAAGGAGACGAAGGGTAGGACGATGCGCAACGATCACGTGACGCTCCGCTCGACGGCGGTGTTCGACCTCCTGGCGCCGCGGACGCCCGCGGTCCCTGTCAAGGTGGAACTGCGATACGACACTCGCGACCCCTACGCGGTCGTGGCCGCCTTCCGCACCGGCCGCGCCGGCTGGGTCGAGTGGGTTTACGCGCGCGACCTCCTCGCGGACGGCCTCCTGGCCGACGCGGGCGACGGCGACGTACGCATCCGCCCCTCCGTCGAAGACCCCGAGTCCGTCCTCATCGAACTGAACTCGCCCTCCGGGCACGCCATGTTCGAGGCGTCCGCTCAGGAGCTGGCCGATTTCCTCGACCGGACCTACGACGTCGTGCTCCCGGGCAACGAGCACCTGTGGGTCGACGTCGACGACGCCCTGACCCACCTGATCCCCAACGATCTGGCCTGATGACGGGCTTGCGAACAGCAAGTGGCACCCCGGTTGCAGGGGCGATTTCGGGGTTCGATAGTGTTCACACACACCACGGCGACGGGGTGAGAGACAGAACCATGAGGATCTGAGCTCCCATCCAGACCGAGGATGTGCGGATGTAGCGCAGCTGGTAGCGCATCACCTTGCCAAGGTGAGGGTCGCGGGTTCGAATCCCGTCATCCGCTCGGAAGGCCTTCTCGGGCCTGACACGGTGGAGTGGCCGAGAGGCGAGGCAACGGCCTGCAAAGCCGTGTACACGGGTTCGAATCCCGTCTCCACCTCGCGCGATTAGCTCAGCGGGAGAGCGCTTCCCTGACACGGAAGAGGTCACTGGTTCAATCCCAGTATCGCGCACCATCTGTTTTCGCAGGTCAGAAGCCCTGCTCCTCCTCGGAGGGGCGGGGCTTCAGTCGTAAAAAGGCGATGAAAAGGCGATGGCCTTCGGAGCCGTCTCCAACTGCCCGTCACGGAACGTGGCGTGCAGGTACGGGAACCACTCCCCCAGCCTCGTCCGCTCACTCGGGGTGAGCGCGACCAGCGACCCGATCCACCGGGTCTCCAGTGCTTGCAGGATCTGGCGGCGCATCAGCGGAGTCACGTGGTCGTAGACCCTCGCGATGCCCTTCATCTTCTGACCCAACCGCGCCCGACGGGCGACCTCGGGGATGCCGTCCTCTGCGAGCCAGGTGCTATGGCTGTGCCGCCCTTCGTGGAAGGTGAACGTCGGCAGGATCGGCTGAACCACTTCCGCAGACCGCGTGTGTTCTGCCTCACTGCCGTCCCACACCGGGCGCCAGTAACGGTTGCGGAAGTTCGACCGCCGCAGCGGCGCCCCCTCTGCGCTGCACAGCACGAACGGGAAGCTGTGACTGTCGATCAGCTCTTCGTAGAAGACCGCGATGCTCGGAGGCAGCTCCACGCTTCGCGTACCCGCCGGGGTCTTGGTCCGGCCCTTCTTCGCCCGGCCACCCTGCCGCCTCGGCGTCACCGGACGAGTCGGCCGCGGACCGAGATCGGCCAGCCTCGAGGTGTCGACCCGGCGACCGCCTTTGAAGAGGCGTCCGCCGATCTCCTTCAACGGCTCGCGGATCTGGATCGCCCGGGCCTCGCTGTCGTACTCGTGCCGCTGCTGCCCGACCAGCTCTCCCCACCGAGAACCGGTGTAGAAGTCGAGCAGCCCGAGCACGAAGCCGGCGAGCCCGAGCCCGCTCTCGTAGAGGCGCATCGACGCCCGCAGCGCCTGCACCGGCGTGGCGACAAGGTTCTCGATCTCGAACTCACCCGAGGTGACCCGGATCCCGGCGCATGGGTTCGCCGGGATCTTCCTCGCCTTGACCGCGGCACCAAGGATGGTGGAGAACAGCGAGAAGATCGACGCCACCGACGAGTCGGCGTAGTCCTCGTGCAACTTCGAGAGCCACTTCTCGATCTCGACGTAGCTGTTGAAGATCCCGGCCAACGGCCAGGACGACCACTGCGGCACCAGATGGTTGTCCAGAAAGGACCGGTACTTCGCCAGCGTCGTCGGCTCCAGCCGCGGGCCAACCGCGTCCATGAACTCCTCGGCGAACACTCTGAACAACGTCTCCGCCTCACGCGGGTCCAGCCACAGGTTGCGCCGGATCAACGCCTCCTGCTCCACGCCCCCACGCCTCGGCCGCCTTCTCGGTGTTGAAACCCGACCTGCTTCCCCACGTCCCGTCAGGACGTTTGAACCGAGCACGCCAGCCCGGCGGATCACCGTCGGTTGGTTGTGCGTAGGCCACGACGGATACCTCTCTTTCTTTGGCGAGCGCCCCGGCCAGTTCCGGGACGTGATGGGCCGACGCTCACGCAGCACGCATGCCACCGCGGTACGGACGCACCTCGCTCTTCGTCAACTGCACGATCTCCGCGACGTCCTCCTGGCTGAACCGGTAGTGCTTGCCGAACCGGCGATGCGGGAACGCCCCGGCCGCGGCCCGGTCCTTCAATGACCTCGGCGACAAGCCGAGCAACGCACCGACGTCCTCGGCCGTAAGCAAGGCGTCGGGATCGCGAGGCGCGTGCGCTGCCAACGCACGGATCGCGTTGGCGAGCTCCCGGATCGACGCCGCCAACACAGCACCGTCATCGACAGGCTCCGGGGCGGAAGCGCTCATCCGCAAAGACTCGTCCGTCACAACAATTCACCTCCTCCAGCGATGCGGGCAGCACGGTTCAGCCCTGCCACGTCTGCGGCACCGGATGGTTCTGGCACCCGCAGACGTGAACAAGCTGATCGAGCTCAACGTGCTACTCGACCGCTATGACGCGAACGAGTCGGACCGGGCCTACGCGCGGGACCTTCAAGCCGAGAGCAACCGCCGGACCAAGCGCGGCGCCTTCAGCACCAGGTTCCGCCAGTACCTGCGGTTGCTGGTCGACATGGAACCGAGCTGCACCAGGTACTCCTCATACCAAGCACTCGTCGTCCCCGGCCTTCTGCAGACGGAGGACTACATGCGCACCAACGCGCGTGCCTGGCGGCCTTCGCTGACTCCCGAGGAGATCGACAAGTACGCCGCCAATCGGCTGGCGCGGCAACGAGTGCTGGACAACACCGACCAGCAGTTCTGGTTCATCCTCGACGAGGCCGCGCTCCATCGGACCGAAGGTGGTCCGGTCATGAAGGCGCAGATCACGAAGCTCATCGAGACCATCGATCGCCCGAACATCGAACTGCAGATCGTGCCGTTCGCCGCCGGCTACTACATGGGCCAAGGGCACGACTACACCATCTTCGGTTACGACACGAACCCCGCGGTTGACATCATCTATCTCGAGCAACACGACGGCGGCGAGTACGTCGACAACAGCAAGCGGACGGCGCGGTACCTGACGCTCTGGGACCACCAGAAGGCAGCTGCCAGTGGGCCAGAGCAGACGCGCCGCACCTTGCTCGACATCGCCTCGTCGCTGTAGCCGGTTGCGGCCTCGTCGAGAGCAGAAAGGCACGAGCAGATAGATGGACATCCAGGACGCTCATAAAGACCACCTCGATACCGATTTCAAGGAGTGGAAGAAGTCCCCCTGAGCAATCCTCCGGACAACCAGTGCGTCGAGGTCTCGATCACCAAGGACGCCGTGGGCCTCAGGGACAGTCGGAACCCGGACGGCTTCGTGCTGGTTTTCGATCACGGCGAGTGGGAAGCGTTCGTCGGCGGCGTGGCCAACGGAAGCTTCCGCCTGCCGAGCCCGAGCTGACAGCCGGCCGCGGATCCGCGGAGAACGGGCCTCGTTCGGCCCGTTCTCCGAAGACCTCGGGCCTACGGTTTCGGCGCCATCCGTTCCGTGAGGTTCGCGGCGACGTCGTCGAACGCGACCTGGCTCTGTTCACCGGACTCCATGTCTCGCACGGTCACCGTCCCCCGTTCCTGCTCGTCCGAGCCGTAGAGCAGGACCCAGCGGGAACGCTGCTCGTTGGCCCACTTCATCTGCTTGGCCAGCTTGCCGGAGGAGCCGAGGTAGACGGCCGTGCGCAGGCCGCGGGCGCGGAGCTGGCCGGCCAAGCTCACGATCTCGCGTTCAGCTCCGAGGACGGTCAGGGCGACGTCGAGGCCCTGTTCCATAGGCGCTTCGGCCTCCTGGATCGCGAGGATGCGTTCCAGGCCGATCGAACCGCCGCAGGCCGGCATGTCCGGCCCGCCGAGCTTGGCGACCAGCTGGTCGTAGCGGCCTCCTGACGCGATCGAGCCGGGGTACCCCACTGCGGAGACTTCCCAGATGGGGCCGGTGTAGTAGTCCAGGCCGCGCACCATGCGCGGGGTGAACCGGACACGGCCAGCCGGGAGGTCCTCGGTCAAGGCGAGCAAGCGGTCGACCTCGGCCAGTCCGGCGCGGCCGCGCTCGGTGGTGCCAAGCTGCTGGCGCACCCGCTCGCTGTCCGGGGCGATCACGTCAGCGACCAAACTCTCGGCGACGGTCGTGGTCAGACCGCGCTCGACCAACTCGGCGACCACAACCTCCGGAGCGGCCTTGTCCAGCTTGTCCAGCGAGCCGAGCACGCGCGTGCCCAGCTCGTCCGGGATGCCGTAGGCCTCCAGCAGGCCGGCCAGGGCCAGCCGAGAGTTGAGCTGGAAGACGAACTCCTTGACACCGAGCGCCTCGAGTCCGCTGTTGATCGCCCACACGATCTCGGCGTCGGCCAACGGAGACGCCGAACCGAAGATGTCGATGTCGCATTGGACGAACTCGCGGAATCGCCCGCGGGCGGCGCGATCCGCCCTCCACACATTGTCGATGACGTACCGCTTGAACGGTAGCGACAACCGGCTCCCATGAGTGACCACCGCGCGGACGGCCGGGACGGTGTGGTCGTAGCGCAAGGCGAGGTCGGCTTCTCCGGTGGCCTCGTGGACACCGCGCTTGAGGATCTTGAAGATGAGGCTGCTCGCCTCCTCCCCGAGTTTCCCGGCGAAGACCTCGAGCCGCTCGAACACAGGTGTGGTCAAGGGCTGGAAACCATGATGCTCGAAGATCGTGCTCACCCGGTCGAACGCGAGCTTCCGGCGACGAACCTCGTCGCCCACGAAGTCGCGGGTACCTGATGGTGGCTCGACCTTCGCCATGAACCAGCCCTTCACACGTAGTGGGTTGAATGGTCATTCTGGCCGAACACCCGACCTGGTGACGGAACCGGCCCCAGTCAGGATGCTTCGTTCCAGTCCCCGAAGAACTCCTGCAGCAGACCGAGCACCTGCCGCTCGCTGTCCTCGTCGCTGAGACCGGTCCGCATCAGCGGCGTGCCTTCGATCGGGTTCAGCGGTTCCCAGCCCCCGACGTCGTTCATGAGCTTCGAGACTCCCTTGAGCAGGGACAACGATAGTTGCGGGTTGAGCGCGTCCAGGGCGTGCGCCAGGACGTAGATCGCCGACCGCTGCGGCGTCGTGGAGTCCACCCGCTCTCGGTAGTTGCTCGCGCTGTAGCGCGGATAGCAGGCGTCCAGCAGGTACTTCGGGATCTCCCACAGCGGGAACAAGCAGCCCACCGTGCCCATCCGCCGGACCGGATAAGGGAGAGGCTTACGGCCGTTGAACAGACAGAACAGGAGCTCGGCCGTCAGGTCCTCCCGGTTGTAGCCGACCGCCAGCGAGCGGGCTCCTCTATCCGTGCACAGGCGCCGTCCGACCAAGTTCACGAAGAACGTTCCGAAAAAGTGCACGGTGTCCGGGCCGAAATCCCTCCTGAACGATTCCCACAGCTCCGCCGGGGACTTCGTCATGCCGAGGAGATCTGCCATGTCCTGCGCGTACAGGACCACGTGCTCGAACCCCGCGCTCTCGCACAGCTCTCGAGCGCGGTCGACCGCGGACTCAGGCCACAAAGGCTCCATCGCCAGCGTGAAGCAGACGACGTTCCCGGCGGGCTGCCCGGTCGCGGAAACGAACTGCTTGAGTCCGTTGACCAAGGTATTGCTGTCCCCGCCGCCGGAGATCCCGGCCAGGATCGGTCCGGTGACTTCGTATTGGGCAAGGAAGTGCCCAATCCTGCTCGCCACCATCTCCCGCAACGTGGTCTCGTCGACAAGATGCACCCGCGCCATCGGCTCGTGGCTGCCCACGTCGAGGTCGGGCAGGTCGACGACCGGACTCTCGTCGTGGGCGACGAGTTCGACATGAGGGGCTCGAAGTGTCGTGATGTCGGTGTTCCGGATGCACCGCAGCACTACCCGGTGAGCCGCCGGCATGTCGTTCAGCACCGTTGTCATCTGCGTCGGCCGCAATCCATCTTGATCGTCGACGACATAGGCTTGAAACAACGACGGCGGCAACTGGTTCGCCAACAGCATGTCCGCCAGCGACCAGGCCTCAGGTGGCTTGAGGGACCTCGGGCCGGCAGTGAACTCCAAGCTGACACGTTGCTGATCACTAGTCATCAGAAGAACGTCCTTCCAGCTCGCGGTCCCATCGCCTTACAGGTGCGCTGTCAGCGCGACCGGCGTCATGAACTCCTCGAGGCGCGACGGCGTCATCCGATCCAGTCCGTTCCGGACGGAAATCGTCTCGGCGACCAGGGCCGCCAGCTCGGTCACCTCAAGCCGCTCATCCGGCGCGGCGATCTCCTTCGACTGGGTACCAAGGGATACAGACACAGCAGACCTCCAATGGGCTCGGGAAAAGCTCGGCTCCATCGAAGGTAATGAGGCGATCACCACCTGTGAACGCCGCACAGTTGAAGCGAAATCAGTACTTCGCGAGACTCACGGCAGAGCATGCCAGCCGGGCCAGGGGCGCTCTCCGTGCTTGCCCTGGAGACATTCGAGACGCCATACCGCCTGTTCCTGTGCCGTGCGGTTTCGCGCTGCGACTTGCACTGCCATGCACGTCATCCGGAACTCACGGATGTCTCTGAACAGATCGAAGCCGTCCCACTGACTCACGTCGTGTCCGTAGGTGGCGCAGAAGCCGTCGTATTCTTCCCGGCTTATCCAAGCGAAGGATCGGTACTTGATCGCCGTGTGCACGAGGTCCCATTCGGGCGGACCGATCGCGGCCCGCTCGAGGTCGAGGAAGACGACGCGATCATCAGCGGTCGACACGACGTTGCCCACCCAGGCGTCGCCGTGTACGACACACCATGGCAAGCCGTCTGGACGACGGACCCAGCGGTCCTTGAGATCTCCGAGCAAGTCCCGCATCCAGTCCCGGTCCGACGAGTTGAGCGTCGTTGCCAGATCGATCCGCTCGGCGAGCCTCACGAAGGGCTGAATCTCTGAGAGCTTGAAGGTTCGGGGCGGGTCGGCATCATGGAGCCGCCGGAGCGCCTTGGCGACTTCTACGGGTGTCCCGTGCTTGTGCGGCGGCAGTTCTCGCCAGAACGTCACCGCGTGGCCATCCACGACAACGGGCTGGTCTACCGGGCCGGCGAGCTCGACTGCGGGGATGTGCGCCTGCTCCAGCCATCGAGCCACTTCAACCTCCTTGCGAGCTGAAGCGACCTGGCCCGTACGGGCGATTCGGGCGATCAGGCCCTGCGCGATGCTGATGATCGCGTTCTCGCCAAGGCGGATGACCGAGGCGTTCGACGAATCGAGCCCTGCGGCCGCACAGGCGCGCTCCAGGAGGTTCAGGACGTCCTGTTCGTCAGTCACCTCGGTCACGCGACCCCGAGCCGATCACCGATTCCATTTTGCCGCTCAGCCACTTCGGTCACTCGGCGGTGGTCATTCGCGAATGTACGCAGCTCCCGCAGATCGTCGGCAGCTCGTCTCGAAGTAATCGTGCCCGCCTCCCGCAAGGCCCACGCCCCGATCTGGGCCGCTTCGACCGAATCCCCCGCGCGCATCGTCAGCGACGCCAACTTGATCCCGGAGATGGTGCGTGACCGCGCGTACGGCTGAGAATGGCCAGCGACCGCTAGGGCGAGGCGATCGCGTGCTTCACCGACGAAGCGCCCGTCGACAGCGAGATCGAACAGAGCGTGGCCGGTGTCGCCGGCATGCTGCGCTTCGTCGTAGTACCGCACCCAGACAGGGTCGTTGTCAGGTGAGACTGTGGCGAACTGCTCATCCGCGAGGCCCACAGTCGTTACCGCATCGGAGACCCGGTGGAGCTTGGCGAGCGCTCGCGCGCGTGCGGTCAACAGCATGGCCCGTTCGGACGCAGTGAGCCTGTCGGCGCGGACCATCGCCAGCTCGACCAGCGTCAACCCGGCGTCGGGTTCCCACACCAAATCTCCTGCCTGGCCATACTGGACAACACCTTCGCGCGAAGGTGCCAGTCGTTGGCCTCCTCGGCACAGCCCAGAGCGAACTCGAACATCCGGCGCGCATCGTCGTGTGCGTAGGCATCGAACGCCATGAAGGCCGCGGTGTGTCCCAGGAATCCGACGGCCGAGTGCAGGTCGACGTGGAGCCGATCGCTGCATCGCGCGTTCAGAAGTCCGGCGGAGTACCGCAGCTGAGCCGCGACGGCTTCACGGACTAGGCGTGTCCTGTAAGTCATTGGAGCCAGAGCACGATCGCGGCGATGGTGAGTTCGGCCTGGTAGTAGGCGGCGCGTTTGGCGTAGCGGGTGGCCAGGTCGCGGAACTGTTTGAGCCGGTTGAAGCACCGTTCGACCACGTTGCGCTGTTTATAGGCCACAGCGTCGAACGCTGGTGGTCGCCCGCCGCTGCGGCCTTTGGCTGTGCGGCGGGCGATCTGGTCATCCCGTTCCGGACTGACGAACCTGATCCGCCGGTCTCGCATCGCCCGGCGGGTTGACGGATGCGAATACGCCTTGTCCGCGATCACCGTCTCCGGTCGACAGCGTGGCCGGCCGGGACCGATCCGGGCGACGGTGATGCCGTCCAGCAGCGGAACCAGCTGCGGGTTGTCCCCAGCCTGGCCCGGGGTGAGCAGGAACCGCATCGGCAGGCCCCGCCCGTCCACAACCAAGTGGATCTTGGTGCTCAGCCCGCCACGGGACCGCCCGAGTCCTTCCCCATCGAGGGCGAGGGCTTCGATTCCGTCGCTGCATCCCTCTTTTTCCGGGCACCGGCGGCATGCTGGTGCGCCCGGACCACACTCGAATCGACGGAAACGATCCACTCGAGGTCGCCGACGGCGTCGTCTTTGACGATCACCCGGTCAAGAATCCGGTCCCAGGTGCCGTCTTTGGTCCACAACCGCAGCCGTTCATGCGCCGTCTTCCAAGGCCCGTAACGATCAGGCAGGTCACGCCAGGGCGCACCAGTGCGCAACTTCCACAGGATCGCGTTGATGACCTGGCGATGATCCCGCCACCGCCGTCCACCACCCTGCCGCGGTGGCAGCAACGGCTCGATCACCGCCCAGGCCTTATCCGTCAACTCACCACGACCAACCACACCCGCAATCCAACCGAACCGCAGCTAGATCACTTACAGGACACGCCCTAGCCACGCGTGCTCGCCGGAACGTTTTCCGGGCGCACAAGAGCTACCAGAGCCCGTGATGTCCGTCCGAGCGATGCAAAGCCAATATCAATTGTCTCCAGAAGTGTTCTCGAAGCTGGTTCTCCTCGGTGAGGGTGTAGAGGTCGCCGACCAATTCGGTATGCTTGCCGAGGATGAGTTGGACATCGATCAAACGTTCCTGGGCCTGCAGTCTCGCCTCGGTCAGGCGAGGCGCATCTTGGAGGTGCAGAGATTCTGACGGTACATCCGAGAGCGGCGCACTCCGCCAGTTGCTCAGCGCCGCCTGCAGTTCCTTGGCCTCTTCATGTTTGTTCGCAGCGGAGCGGGCGGCGTCTGCGGCCGCGATGCGATCTTGAAACCGACTTACGTCGAGCATGTTGGTCGTGACTTCCATGAGGTAACCGGCCGGTTGGGTTCGGATGAGAGCCCCAGCTTCGCCCAAGCTGTTTCGTAGTCGCATAACGTACGATTGCGCTGCGTTGCGTGCTCCATTAGGAGGAGCTGTACCCCATAGATGATCGGTCAATTCTTCGATGGACACCATCCGGTTCAGCCGGAGAAGAAGACTGGCGAGAATTATTCGAGCTTTGGCCGATCGTAATGGAATTAGCACGTCGCCAACGGTCACTTGCAGCGGTCCGAGTAGGCAAAAGTCTGCGGACGCTTGCCGATGAATTAGCAAATCGATCCCCAAGCTCTCGGGGTGTGACATTCGTTCGGAGAGGCGCGAGGATGACTCCTGCGCCGGCAGGACTCAGCGGACCAGCCGTCCTCGGAGGATGATTCGGCTTGGATGTGCCAGGACATCTGGATTGACAGTCGGGTCTTCGTCGTAAATTACGAGGTCCGCTGGTGCGCTATCGGTCTGGTTGGGCAGTCCGAGCCACGACCGCGCTGTCCAGGATGCGGCCCCTATGGCTGTTTCAACCGGCAGGCCGGCTTTGATAAGCCAGCCGATTTCGGTGGTGACGTTGCCGAAGGGGCCGATGTCGGTTCCGGCGAGCACCGTTACGCCAGCCTGGTAGGCAGCGTAGACAGTCGGTAGCATGCCGTCCCAGCCGGCGAGTAGCCATGCCTGAAATGCGTCAGGCTGTTCGCTGCGATCGACTTCGGCCAGGTCGCTGAAGGCGCTCAGGGTTGGGACCAGTGCAGTGCCCTGCGCGGCCATCTGGCCAAGTAGTGCGTGGTCAAGGTGCATGCCGTGCTCGAGGCTGTCGGCACCCGCGTGTACGGCATTGTGGCATCCATCGGCAGTTTGGCAGTGCACGGCGACGCGACCTCCTACGTCGTGTACCGCTGCCACCACCTCCTTGAGGACGCCAAGCGGAACGGCCTTCTGATCGGGTTTCCAATCGCCGATTACCTTGCACCATCCGGATGACGCAAGCGATTCCTCGACAGCGGCCGCTGCCAGTTCGTCCTCGGTAACGTCTCGCCCGAAGCCTGGGAAGAAATGACCAGGAGTTGCCAACCAGCGACCGGCGGACCGAACCCACGGAAGCTCCGGGTCGTCGTAGACCGATTTCGGGAGCGGAACCGGGAAACCTGGCATACGCACTGCCAGCACCCCAGCGTCGCGGTGCAGCAGAAGGTGCCGGCGCATGGCCTGCTCCTCGAACGGCTTATCCGGTTCATCGGCACCAGGATGTGTGTGCACATCGACCAGACCAGGAAGTATCCAACCGCCATCGGAAAGAAGCTCGGCATCCGGCTCCGAATGAGTGTGGAGCTTGCCGCCATCTATTACGAACGTCTGCTCCTGCCGGGCGGGCAAAGTAACTCCGCGCACAATGAAGACCACGGTTTCCTCCCCTTACCTTCGGTCATCATCGAACACTACCCAAAAGTGGGTATCTCTCGATAGCGTTCCAGCTGTGCACGTACCGATCAAGGTGGCGGCGCTCCGGTGCGGCGAGCTGAGCTGGGGCGTGCCAGTTCCAGGTTGGGCGGTTTCGACCTAGGTCCTCCCTACTTGGACCAGGCGCAACCGTGTGCTCACGCACCGTCGCGGCCGCACCAGCACAACTAGCCTGGGTCTTTCGCGCAGTGTGATGTAAAACTGGCCCAAGTACGGAGGAAGTGCCTGTCCTGTAAGGGAAAATTGGGCTTGCGAAGGTCCAAGATTCACTTCACGGGAAGGCACTTCCTTGGTGCAAGGGTAGCAAGGCGTCGTCGGTGCGGGTTGTGGCGGATGGCGAGGGGCTGGTGTCGCGGGCCAGGGTGGCGTTGCTGCGGGAGTTGACGGTCAGCACCGGTCTGGGAACTGGCTGGTCGGAGGCACTTCTGGACACCTAGGCGGGGGTTCCGGTGCATGTTCCGGGGCGGGTTCTGGCTGATCTGGCGGTGATGATCGCCGACGGGGGTGACGCGCTGGCGCATCTGGCGGCGTTGCGGGATCAGGACAAACTGTTCGGCCCGGTGGCCAGCGACGCCACTGCGTGGCGGGTGATGGATCGGGTCGACGAGGAGCGCCTTGCTCGCCTGCGATCGGTCCGGGCGGCGGCGCGGGAACGGGTCTGGGCCGCCGGAGCAGGACCCGATGCGACCAAGGGGTTGGTGATCGATATCGATGCGACGATCACGATCGCGCACAGCGAGAAGGAGAACGCGGCGAAAACGTAGCAGAAAACGTTCGGGTTCCATCCGCTGCTGGCCTACCTCGACCGCCCGGACGTCGCCGGTGGGGAAGCTTTGGCCGGGATCCTGAGGCCGGGGAAGCCGGGGCGAACACCGCCGCGGACCACGTCGAGATCCTGACGATGGCCCTGTCGGCGCTGCCCGAACATGCCAGGCCCACCCCGATGATCCTGACGCGCCACAGGTGATGGTGCGGACCGACGCCGCCGGCGCGACCCACGCCTTTGCCGCCGCGATACGCGCCGCGGGATGTGGTTTCTCCCTCGGGTTCTCCATCGCCGCCGAGGTCCAGGCCGCGGTCCTCGCCATTCCCGACGACGCCTGGGTCCCGGCCTACGACCTCGACAGCCGGCCACGGAAAGGGGCGTGGGTCGCCGAGATCACCGAGATGCTCGACGTGTCGAAATGGCCGGACCGGGCCCGGGTCATCATCCGCCGGGAACGGCCACGCCCAGGTGCGCAACTGCGGTTCACCGACACCGAAGGCGGGCAACTCGCCGACCTCGAGGTCCACCACCGATCCCACGCCCGCGTCGAAGACCGCATCCGCTGCGGCAAAACCACCGGCCTGCGCAACCTGCCCTGCCGCGGCTACCCGCAGAACAAAGCCTGGCTCGAACTCGCCCTGGCCGCCGCCGATCTGCTCACCTGGACCCAAGCCCTGTGTTTCACCGGCGACCTCGCCCGAGCCGAACCCGCGACCTTCCGCTACCGCATCTGCGCCATCGCCGCGAAACTCACCCGCACCGCCCGCGTCCCCACCCTGCACCTCGACCGCGGCGGGCCCTGGGCCAAGCACTTGTCCGACATCACTCGACACCATCCGATACACCAGGGTTCCGACTCCTACTGCAACCAGCGGGTTCAGATTCCCCGGTACTCATCTGCCCGTCGGAAGAGTGGCAGATCGGGCGTTTGCCTGAGCGTTCTCAAGGCGAACGACCGATACGAGGCCCGCGACATTTTCGCTCCGACATGAAGCTGCTTCCGGAGCGTCTCCGCGGAGATCGGTCGCCGGTAACGTCGCCAGTGCTTGGCGTCCGCGAGCCGGGCTCGCTCCACGAGCTCCTCGTCGAGAGCAGTTACCTGGCGGCGTGCCGCTCCCACCTGCCGGTCGCGTCGAAGGGGCGTGTACCCAGACACCTCCTCTTCAGCGTCATCGTACTTCGGCTCTGCCGCCGAAGGGCTGGACAGGTTTCCTGAACCGGGATCGGCTCGAGCAGTGCTCAAGGCGCGGAGACGGCCCGGTCCCGCCTCAGCCCATCCGATCAGCAAGAGCGGGCCAACGGAGTCGAACGCGGCCTTACCCCATTGGCCAGCGAAGACCGGGTCGGCGACATTCAACAGAAGCGTCACCACACTCGCCGCCAGCAGCAACTGCCGCGCTGGGCGCAGAACGTCATCATTAGCCCCGGTCAGCGCCAAGTGCCGCGTCCCGACGAGCAACCCCAGCACCGTCAAATCTACAGCCGGCGCCACCAGCGGCGCCACGAACACTGGCACCTGCAGCTTCAACGCCAGGTTCAACACGTTCCCAAACCCGAAGAGAAACGTCAGCCCGATGACCAACCCCATCGTGACCGTGACAAACCGAGCAACCGTCTGCGAGTTGGCGCTCATGACGGACTCCCACCCGAGCCCGAAAGCTCGAAGCTCGCCTCAACTACCAACATGCCGCTGAAAAGTCCCAGGTCAGCCCCGTTCCCATCCTTTGGTAGCCCTGCCGAGGGCACGAACCTGCGACGGCGCCATGTGGCTCGTTTGAAGCGTGCTTGTTCTTGTCGTAGCTGGCAGGATCGTCGCCGTGACGGTTTACGCTTTCGATGAGACGCGGCGACTTCTGATCAGGACGTGGGACACCGGGCTCGGCTGCGTCGCAGCTACCGTCGCCGAACTTCCCAAAACAGCAACGCAGGACGACGTGTTGCGACTCGCCGACACTCTGACCGGTTTGTCCCGTCAGCTGTGGCGCACGTATACGCATCCAGCCAGCGCCGCAGACACGTCGGCAGGGTGAGCGCGACGCGTTCGGCACCGTGATCGACGCCCTGAAGAAGCCCAATCTGCCGCAGGACGGCTACATGATCCAGTCCTACATTCGTGTCGAGGAAGCAGCGCACCGCGTAGGCCGTACGCTCCACAAGCTAGACAACACGACTCTGGGCGACCACGTGATCGCAGACGTCGAGGCCGAGCTCGCTGCTGTCGAACACGCCGAACGCGGCGACCTGTCAGGCCGGGCCAAACAAAGCTGTACTCCTCTCCCGCGCCGACGCCTCCCCACTGCAGTGAACGCCGCGAATGACCTGTTTCGAGAGCAGCCGCTTGGTTCGGCAAAGCTTCTTCACGAGGTCGATCCGGCTGCTGCGGCTGTAGCCGCCGCTCACTGGCTCCAAGCCGCCGCCGATATTACTGCCGATATCGCGGAGTGCGATCCCTCAGAGGTCGTAGTCGAAGCAGACGACATTGAAGCGCTCGCCGTCGAAACACCCACGCGCGTTCTAGAACGACTCGAGTCGGGCGAAACACCCCGCGAAGTTGTCCTTGACCTGATCCGAACCGCGATGACCGCCGCCGAAGGCCGAATCGCCGACCCCGATTCCCTCCCCGATGTCATCGCGGACGCGCGGCGATGGGCAGCACAGAGCCGCCCAGGCGAAGAAGACCCGCTCGCCACCATCCAGCCTCGCATCAGCCTCCTAGACCCCTTGCGACCTGCACACGATCTGCTCGAAGACCTTCTCGATGGAATCCACGGCTGTCGCCTCCTCTACCACGAATATGCCGAGCACGACGACGATGACGAAACGGATGAGGACATCGACGAAGCTGAGTCCGACGAGCTCACCGAACGCCTTGACACCGAATTCGACGCTGCCGTCCGCGCAGAAGCCGAGGCCAAACAAGACCGGCTGCTCTGAACAACACGGACACGGAGACGACCGTTCACGAGGCGACCTTCATAACTGGAGGCGACGCTCCAGGCCATCCCGCGCGGACCACACGCGTCGAGACGCGTGATCGCTCCGCACCGACGCCTAGTGGGATTCCATAATTCTGTCGCCAGCCCTGACCAGGAGGTCTACGCGGCCCGTTCATACTCGTTGATCAGGCCACCGAGCACCTGCTGTCGCTTGATCCGTTGGGAGTTGGGGTTCGCCACAGAGCGGGTCGGCCGTGGTGGGCGAAGCTCACGGGAACGATGTGGCCCGTCGACCGTAGTCATGCCGGACGTACTCAGCGAGCACGGCGCGCAGATGCCGCTCGCTCAGAATCAACATCCGATCGGTGAGCTCGGATCCGGCAGTGAGCACGAACCGTTCGGCGTAGCAGTTCGCCCGCGGGCAACCCGGAGGACCCTTGACCGCCTCGATACCGACGTCGGCCGGAACGGCGTCGAACGAGGCCGAGAACTGGCCAGCTCGATCACGGATGAGGAACCTGTATCGGGTACTTGTTCACTGCCTGGGCTGATGGTGGTGACGTCACAGTCCGGTCACGTGCGCAACGGAAACCGTGATCCACACGACCAGGCACAGGTACCCACAGCGCGCAGGGAGACCACGATGGACCAGACCGCCGCACTCCCCAGACCCCGTCGGCTGAAACTCATCGCCGGGGCAGCCGCAGCAGTTCTCGTCGCGATCGTAGTCACCGTCATCGTTCTGCTCACTGGTTCGGAACCGGTCGTCGCCAGGGGCTACCTGAACTTCAACTGCTACCCGTGCAGCTCCTCGATCAACGACGATTTGAAGGACGGCGCGCAGATCACTGTCGTCGACGGTAGCGGCGACGTCATCGGTAACGGCACGGTGAAGCTGGTCGTCATCGACGATCCCTCGCTGTCGATCCTGTCGAGCTACAACCGAACTTTCACGTTCGAGATCACAGGGGTTGAGGGCGGGCATGACCGGTACGGTTTCCATGCTGGCGGCCCGGACAGAGAAACGATGTGGGTCGAGTCGGACAAGATGAGCGAGGAGATCCAGCTCAAGATCGGCTGATTCCGGATATGACGAAAAGGCCAATCCTCGCGGACGGCTCGGATTCCGGCTCTCAGCCATAGGTCTCGCTGGCACGACCCTCGTCGCTGTGGTCAGGAGCGTGGTCACCATAGTCCGCCGGACAGGGCATCCCGGTGCCGGTGGCCGGTTGGTCGAGTTGGGTTAATCAGCTTGTCTCTCCTGCGATCTACCTGTTCGTCGCCGGCGTCTGCTATGTCGGACATGTTCTACGCCCTGGGCTCATTCCTGATGCAGCGGACCTCCGAACACTGCTTCTGGGTCACCGACCACTACGACTTCGACCCGAGCTTCAGGTCCGCCGCCGCAGGAGCATGGTCCATGGTCGAACTGCCCAACTGGGCCTTTCAGCTGACTGGCGCCAGGGAGTTCGACGAGTACGCCGGAGGACAGCTCTAATGCGCGTCTCATGGATATCGTGCACAATGAGTGTGCTCGCAGCCTGGCTCTTGACAGCCGGGTGCACGGCACAGCCAAGCACCCAGGACACGGCTGAAGGCGCAGCCTGCGGCAGCACTGCTCGGGTTATCAACGACTTGAAAACGCTCGGCGAGAGCAGCTCGACCACTCTGGACGACGCGGCGCTGGTGCCACGCAGCTCGCGGGAATGTCGGTCGCCGAACTGGCCAGACAGTCCGGGCAGGCGTCGTCATCGGTGGGAGACCTACTACGTGGCGGTTGGGTGAGAGCGCCATCGTGGGACCAGGTGTCCGGCCTGGTCGCGGCGTGCGTCACGACCCTCCCGTCACATGCCCAGACGGGGGAAGCCCGCAGGCTGGGCGATCTCGAGTGGTGGCGAGGGCAACATGCCGACCTGGTACGGCGGTTGAGCGCGGCACCCCCCAAACGCGCCAAGAGCTCCCCGGCGGCGGACACGAAGACATACCCGACGCAACACTCGTTTCGCCGGCCGAAGGCCTTCATGGGCCGCTCGAGCGAACTGAGACAACTGGAAACAGCCCTGGCCAACTCCCAGCAGGTCGCGGCGGTCGTTCTACACGGTCTCGCGCAGCAGGACCCTAGTGGGCCGACTCCGAAGGCGACGTTTCGTACGGGGAGGACACCGTCGAGTCCCTGTCGAGTTGCCCGCGCTTGATGGCGGTATCGACCGCGGTGCCGATCCGGCGCAGCGCCGCCAGCTCGTGCGGCTCGAGCTCGTCCATCAGGTACTCCCGGACGGCCGCGACATGCCCTGGCGCCGCTTCCACCACTGTCTCGTAGCCCGCCTCGGTCAGTGTGGCGTTGAGTGTCAGCTTCCTCGAGACAGTTCGACAGAAATGCCGATGCTTGCGGGAACCGTCGCGCGCTAACACCGCATTGACGGTCGTGCGCTCTCGTGTCGTCTGCAACGTCCAAAGGGCGCCCTGAGCGGGCGGATTTCTTCGGGAATTACAGACCCGTCGAAATCGGTCGCCTCGACCCAGACGACGGCTTTCCAGTCGATCGTCGCGGATTTGGCGCCGATCAGCTGGGCTGCTTCCTGCACATGGTGGAGGTCGGGTGCATGACCGAGGCGGCTTCCGCACCAGCGACGAACACCCCCCACCGGATGGACCCAGACCTTCCAGCACGGCACCATCACCTGGAACCGCGGAGCAACCGCACCCATCCTCACCACCTCATGACCTCATGACCGGACGCCGGTCGGCCGCGGCCGCCGAAGTCCGACCGGGTCGGTGCCCAGCATCCGTACGAGCGGCCACGGGGTGAGAGGGCGGACACTCGTGGGCCGCCAGCACCGTCGGCACAGACCGACGACAGCTATCGCCATCGGTGAGGTTGCTCTTGCATCTCAAGGGCCGGGTGTTTAGCCGACCAGCAGTGCGGTCGCGGCGGTGTAGGCCTGTTCGTCTTCGGTGAAGGTGTGCAATCCGCCGAAATAAGCGAGCCGCCGTTCGCTGTCGACTACGGCCTGTGCCAGCTCGCGCACTCGATCATCGGCCGGGTTGAGGTCAGCGAGGTGGCGCAACGCGGCGATTCGGACAGGCAGGCAGTCGCCGTGCGCGAGCGGGTAGGCCAAGTCGGTCAGAATGGTCACCGGCTCGGTCGGATCGCCGGTGATCCGTGCCAAGGCGTAGGCGGCTTCGGTGCGAGTCCAGTCGTCGGCGGAACGGCTCAAGGAACGGAGCTCGTCGACGCACGACACGGCTTGTGGGCCGAGGTCAGCCAGAAGTGCGATCGTCGTGTGCCACAGGCCCGGCCGGGCCACATGATCCGTCAGCACCGCGACGGCCGTTTCGGGATCGGCGCCGGTGCGCCACAGTGCCCATGCCACCGCCGGTTCGCTCGCGTGGCGACGCAACGCGTCCGCCGCACCGACAGCGGCGGGCCCCATGGCACCGATGGCTTTCGCGGCCGCGGGCCGGACCTTCTCGTCGTCAAGGAATCGGATGACGACGGGTAAGGCGGCAGCCGCGCTCGGCCCCCAGGCCGCGATCACCTGGCACAGGTTCAGCGCGAGTACGGCGTCGCGGCGGGCTCTGGCCAGCCTGGCGATGACGGCGTCTAGAAGGGCATCGACGTGTCCACGCAACGGGATCAGTACCTCGCCGATCGCCGGCTGCTCCAATATCGGAATGGTCCTGTCGTAGTAGGAGCCCGCAGGGCTGAACCCGAGGCTGCTGCCGGACAGCCGTTTCACCAGACCCGGTACGCAGCCTGGATGATCCTGCCTGGCCAGTGCCCACACTGCGGCATCGCCCACGGTCGTCGCGGTACGAGAGTCCCGCACCGAGTGATCGGTGGTGCGGGCGATCAACTGCTCGGCGTACGGTGCTCCTCTCTCGCCCACGCAGGCGAGCAGGGCGGCCGCCCGGTAACGCGCTTCGGGTGATTCGTCGTCGAGGTGCGCGGCCAGGAGGGGAAGCAACTCTTCGGTGGTGATGCGCCACAGGGACAGCACCTGTTGAACATGCCTGAGCGCGGCGACTCGCTTCGCCGCGTCACCGGAACGAGCGACGCCGCGTGCGAACACGGTGGCCGCGCCCGGGTCGCCGAGCAGCAAACTCCCGGTCTTGTGGACGAGAGACGCCGGGCTACGGCCGACCCATTCGGAATCCTGGTATTGCGCGGTATCGGCGTTCAACACCCCGGAGATGAGCAGGCCGACCTTGTCCGTCGCGACAGCGCGATCGGACACGGCCAGAGCGTGCACGGCGGCCAGTCCGGTCAGTGGGTCGTCATCGGTCACCAGCGCGCGCAGGCACTCTCCTAATGCCCGGTCCTGCGACCAAGCGAACACCACGCCCAACGCGCCCACGAGATCGATCCGGATCGTGCGATCGGTCTCCACCGTCCACCGGCGACGCAGCATCGCGATCGACTCCGGATGACGAATACCGTCAGCGACGAGCGAGATCGCCGCCCGCCGAACGGCCGGATCCGCGTCGTCCAGCAACGCGAACAGTCGTGGTCTCACCCTGTCCAGCGCAGGCCGCCAACCAGCGTCGACGAACCGCTCGGAAACTTCGACCGCCTCACCCGCCAGCCAGCTGATCAGCTCAACCACCTCGTGCCGCCCATGGACGGCCGGATCACCGGCGAGATCGACCAGACCGGGCAGCGCGGCCGACGCCGCCGAGCACACCCATCCGCCCTGATGGAAAAGCTTGTTCGACAGGTCGGAAAGCGAGTCCGACGCCGTCTTCACATCCGGGCTCGCACAGCCGCGGAGCAATGCCGGGACATCCGCCGCGCTGCCGTAATTGTGCTCGAGCCGCGACCAGTCAACATCGTCCACCGTGTCCCCCATACCTCAACCCTAGACAAACGGAAATCGCCGGATCGGCTGGCATACCTTGGAGCGTGCAGGATGAGACGTGACGACGATTGAGATCCGCTCCGCCCGTCCAGCCGCGTTGGAGAGCGTCGCCTGGCTGCGGTGGCGATGGTTGGCCGAGCAGGACCATCCGGATGGCACCGGTCGCGACGAATTCGTACGCGAATTCGTCGCGTGGGCACGCGCGACCAGGACCACAATCCCTACTGCCCGCGATCGCCCTAGCCAGGCTTGCTCCGCGTCACCTCATCGGTCCAGAATGCGGCGCCCGCGCCGACGGCCACATCCAGAGCATCGCTGCGACGAGCCCGTACGGTCGTACAGTGCCCAGAGCGCACCCAGCGGATCCGCGCCACAGGAGCTCGAGCACGTCTGGTTTGCGATGTGGTGACGACGCCGCGGTACGAGCCCTCCAACGCGCTCGGACGGGCCGTCGTCGAGGGCGATCAGTCGAACGGCCCCTCGAGCCCGAAACGAACGTGACCTGGATAGCTATCGATGACGAGGTACCAGGAGTCGTCGCGGGGCAGAATCAGCTCGATCGGGCTGGTTGGCAGCAGGAGAGCCACGGCACGGTGAGATCCCTACATGCAGGCGCCAGCGGCCGCACCAGGCGACGACCACACCGTCCAAAGCGAGATCCCAGAGTATGAAGCCCGCTTCCTCGGCGACCGCCATTAGGCACCCTGAGACGCTCGCTCCGGCGTCCAGGCGGCGGGAACGTACCCCACCGTGACAGGTACTTTCACTTATCAGATCGGGGTGGACTAATAAACTCGCGCCACAGTATCCGCAACATTACTGATCACTTTAACAACTGACCTAGTGATGCTTACACGTAAACTTACATGCAAGGCCACAACTCTAAGTAGAGTCGCAACTGGATCACGGACGCGTGCAAGAATGACATCTGAGCTGGGATAACTTGCCTGGACGCCTGTCGTTGCGCGACCTGCGCAATTCCATGCAGCCCCACTGATCGTGCACACGGACGCCTTCGCTAAAGTTCTCAGCCATCGGCACATGCCGAATGAGTCGTGTGGATTCGAGCTTCGCAGCGGCCGGTTCCGGGGGAACCGGCCGCAAGGTCGGTTGCAGTGAATATCCGGGTAACCACAGGGAGCACGATGACACATGACAGAGAAGAGAAGGATGAGGGGCACCGCGCTGCTGATCAGCGGGGTTACCCCACCAGATGGCAAAAGCTCATCTGGTGGGGCCCGGTCATCATCCTGGCAAGTCAGCTGGCGGCACTCAGTAACACATTGATCCAGCTGATCGGCCGATAAGGTCGGGTGGTCGGTCATTGCAGGACCGGCCACCTGACAATCACCCGAAGGGTTTTACTGCTTTGCTGTTTTGACGCTCAGCAAAGCTGATGCTAACCCATTGACGACATGGGTACCAATCGTGTCGTCCCGTTACCGCGCTGAGACATTGCAAGTCTCCAGCGGCACCGTGCGGCAACTACACACCTGCGCGGCCGATCCCTGATCGGGCCTGATCAATCCGGCCGAGCCTCGGATCCGGAAGCAATTTCGCGAAGGGCTCGGTGGGTGCCGCGGCCGCGCTGCTCGAAGCCGAGATCTCTGCGACGGACCTGCGCGACGCGGTGGCGCCGCTGCCGACCGACCCGCACCACCAGCGCCGCACCATGGCTGCACGGGCACGCGAACTGGGGCGGCCGGACGCCGCTGAACGCCTCGTCGATGTCGTCCTGGACGCCGTACGCGGAGCGCTGAACAAGGGCGTCGAACGATGAGATCAAGGAAGTCGCGCTCGAACGCGATCTCGGGTCGCGTGGCTACGACTGCATCCGAGCCGAACTTTCCGTTATTCAGGAACCCGGTCGTCCGGTTCAACCAGTAGGGGCGAGCAAGGCACGCAACCTCTCCAGAGCGTTGTGTCCGTACGCGGAGACCGTGTCGAGGTCGTGGTGGTCAGCAGCCCGGAGAACCCGTTGGAGTTGATGCGGCAGCCGTCGTTGTTCAGCGGCGACGACCGCATCCTTGAGTACCTCGGTCGCGCCGGGCCGGTCGCCCGTGGCGGCGAGGGTCTCGCCGTGGGTGACATGTTCGATGACCTGCCATTGCGGTGCCGTGGCGTCGGACGCCGCAGGGCGGGACAGGATCTGAAGGGCGGGGGCGGGACGGTCGAGGGCCAGTAGTCCGCGGGCGTGGATCTCCCGTAGGGAGAACGGGTTCAGCAGCATTCCATCGTGGTGTGCGATGGCGTCGAGCACGCGGCGGCACTCGCTGATCGCGACAGCGAATCGTGGTTCGTTGCGTGCTTCGCCGGCCGCGCGGGCGAGGAGCGCGAAGGCGGTGCCGCGGTCTTCGGGCGTGGTGGCGATAGCGGTGGCGTGGTCGAGGCGTGCGATGGCGGCGGGGAGCCGTTCGGCCTTGCGGAGTTCGTTGCCGTGCATGCGCAGGGTGTGCCCCAGAAAGGCGGGGTCGTCGAGGTGACGTGCGAGCAAGAGTGCTTTGCCGGTCCAGACAGCGGCGCCGGTCAGGCGTTCCTCGGGAAGGACCGTACCGAGGGAAACGCCAAGGGAAAGGCGGCCGTGGGCCAGCAACCGGAGAGTGTGGGGGTCGAGGCGGCCTTCGGCGGCGCGTGCTTCGAGCCGCGCGACCAGGGGCCACAGCTCGTTCACGGCGTCGACGGCGCGGCCGGCTTGGCGGGCGATGTTGGCCAGGCGAATGACGCTGTCACCGAATTGGACGAGTGCGGCGAAGTCTGCGTCGTCAGGGTCGGTGACGCCGAGAAGATGATATGGCAGCCTGAGACGGTGCGCCAGGTGCTGTCTGGCTCGGACCCCGTCGAAGGACCGCTTCCCTGTCTCGATCATCGCAATGTAGGACTTGTCGTAGTCCAGCAGCCGGGCGAGTTCTAGTTGGGACAGGTTGTTGATGGCGCGGTAGGCGCGCAGGATGGTCGGCAGGTCTCGTGAGGCGAAGGCCGAGGCGGCGGCGGGGTCGGACCACATCCACACTGCCGGGGCGAGTCGGGGCGGGGTGGTCGTGAGGGTAGCGGCGCCGCTGCGGCAGGCGGGGCACACCGTCGCCCTGTCGAAGCCGCTGAGGCGGTGTCCGCAGCGTTCGCACCGACGGTCCACAACAGACCTATCCGACCGCGCTGTCCGCGCCGAGCCGGGTGAACCAGGCCGCGATCGAGCGTTTGTAGCCGTCGGGCATGACCAGGTCCGGGATCTCGTCGGTGGTGAATTCGCCGACGCGTTTGTGTTCATGGCTCAGCACTGGCGGGGCGTCGGTGGTGGCACGGCATCCGTAGGTCACGATGAACACGTTCTTCTTCGCCACGGTGATGTGGTAGATCCATGAATCGAGGATCTCCACTGCGTCGACGCTGATCCGCGTCTCCCCGTGGATTTCGCGGGCGACGCATTCCTCGGGGGTCTCGCCGAGTTCGAGGCGGCCGCCGGGCAGTTCCCATTCGTCGCGTTCGTTGTGCAGGAGCAGCACGCGGCCCGCGCGCACGACGACGCCTTTGATGGAGACGGGGTAGTTAGGCATCGTCGGCGGACCTCCCTGCACAGGTGTGGACGAGGTGATCAGCACCGTAGCAGGCATCACATTCACCGGACGCGTGAAACTCGTGGCGACCGAAGGCGAGATTATCCCCACAGACCGAATGGCCTTCACACTCGAGTGCAAGAACGAAGACGGCGAACGCGTCAGCACATGCGATTACGTGTCTGCGCCGGTCGAGCTGCCCATCGGGATATGGATTGGACCAGGAGGCGACGAACCATTCAGCTGGACCGCGACCACCGCGACCACCTCTGTGCCGCCTGGCGACAAGTACCGCGACGAGCACCGAGGAAGCTTCTCTTTCAAACTCGACATGACGTCAACCGGCGGAGATAATTTGCCGTACACCGTTCCCGCGATTGACCCGGAGAAGTTCCGCTGCGACTCGGCATCCTATGCCACTCGCGGCAGTCGCTGCCTGTTCACCAGAGTGACTCCAACAATGATATTCGACCTGACCAACGAAGAGTATAAAGAGTCTTCCCTGTTCATCAAGGCTACCCAAGAGCTCCAACCCGACATACTCAACATCAACCCACAGCTTCGAGGCAAGAAGGTGCCTGGCCGCTTCGGCGAGAGCAAGCTGAGCTATCTATACTCCGGATATGACGTGGACAACTCGAAAAAGGTTCACGATCAAAAATCCGGCGCGTCTGCAAAGCAAGCGTGACCACTGGCCCATACACCAGAGATGCGAACGGCAACCCTCGGCAATGCGACGAGTGCCCCTTCGCGAGCACCTATCAAAATGCGGCGAAAGTCGTCGAGAACAGTGGCTGGAGTTTTGCGGCCAAACCAATCGCGAAGGACGCCAACGAGAAAGGCGGCGGCATGATATCGAACTGGTACGGCCGGGAGCATATGCTCGACGGTGACGAGTTCTACGTCGTCGTACGCTGAGGCCCACGCAGCGAAACACGAGCGGTTCCTGAAGACGCCGGACTGAGCTCTACGACGACAAACCGCCTCCGCCTTCGCCACCTCAAGCGCACTGACAGGCGGTCCGCATGGTCGAGTTCAACCTCGGGCGGCATCGTCCAAGCGGGACGCCGCCACCCATTGGAATCGGAGCGTCAAACCCTGGGTTCGTGCACAGACCCGAAACCCGACCCACTCTGATGAACGGGTAGTCATCCCAACCAGCCCACGCAAGAAGCGGCAGCGATGAGCGTGGTGCGCCGGGGGGCGACCGTCCCCGGCGCACCACCATGTGCCCAGACAATGACAACGGGACGACCGCGACACAGATCAGCCGGCAGGGCACCTGGCGATGGCCGCGGTACAGGCCTGCGTCGACCAGTCAGTATCCAAGACCGTGAACCTGTCCGCGACCGCGCAGTCGATCGATGTGTACAACAACTACGCCACCGCGTTCGAGCTAGGTTGCAAGGGCATTACCGTCTAAGTCGACGGATCACGCGGCAGCCAGCCGCAAGCCCTCGCCATCGCATCCGCCAGCTGAGGAGACCCATGACCTCCCCCGCAGGGACCGTTGTCGAGAACGAGCGTCAGATCCAGCCAGCGCTCATTTCTCGACCGGGTGACAGGCGACCGCCGTCCGGTCTCCGCGGCCCGGACGGCGGTCTCCACTTCGTCCAGGATCCCATTGTTGTGTCGCAGCGAGGGTGTCTCCCGTTTCAGCTTTCTCAGTGCGCGGAAGTACTCCAGTGATTCCAGGAGTACCGCCCCACCCTGTCCCGAGCCTTCCACTGCGGGTTCGGGCAGTTCACCGGGGACGGCGTCGATCTCGACGACCCGGCTGTCACCGTCACTTGACGGGGTGACACCGGGAATTTGAGACAGCCGGGGCTCAGGAGGCGGCAGGATTTCCCCGCGTTCCGAGGGCGCGTTGCGGATCCGCACCTGATCGGACGTCGGCTTCGACTCCTTCCCGGGAGTGACCTCGTCGCCGGTGCGCCTCGGCGTGCTGGCCGCGGCCAGCCACACGATGTCCGCGACGTCGGTCGAGTCCAGGTCCTTGAACTCGAACCGTTCGACTCCCTGGGGAGTGCCTGTCCTCCACTGCTCCGTCACCGGGACGGAGCGCGAGTCGGACGCACCCCCCCCTGCCCGTCCATGTCACCGCACCGTCAGTCGTTGCCAGAGAGCGTCCACCAGCCGCGGCCATGCCTCCAGATCCGGCTGGTACGCGCCCGACGTCGCGAGATAGACGGCGTCGAGCAGCCTTGTCGGTGGGCAGACCGCCTTCCGCCTTGCTCCGTTCGGCGAACTCGCGGATGAGCCTGTCCCGGTGTTCGCCGTTCTCCGCGACCAGATGGCTGGCGACGATCGCGGCGAGCTGGTCGTGATCGGGGTTCTCGATACGCAATTGCAGGCACCTGCGCAGGAACGCGGGCGGAAACTCCCGCTCTCCGTTGCTGCTCATGATGATGATCGGAAAGGCGTGGCAGGCGATTCGGCCGTCGCGGACGACAGCGGTGCGCTGCGGGGTGGCCGTGTGCACGGTGACCTCGGGACGCCGGTTGCGTACCCGGGCCAGTTCTTCGATCGAAGTCCGGCTCCGCGACGAGATCACTAAGCTGAAGAAGACCATCGCGAACAAGAACGAGAAGCTCGCACAACTCGAAGCAGACGGCCCGGCACTGGTTCGGACTGTTCACGACCTGACTCTGGAGAACCATGAGCTACGCGAGCAGCAACCCGCCAACGTCGTCGCCTTCCGGCCTCGCCCTGTCGAGGAGAACCGATGACGGGCTCACAAGCTTGTCGGAAGTCAACGGCCGAGCGGTGGCTGATGCCAGGACCACGGGGTATGACATGAGGTCTGACTATGCCTACGATTCGACAACGGGGCGTTTCTATGATGCGTGAGCCGCGACTCGACTTGCAGTGGCTGTTAGACGATCACGACCAAAGCGGAGACTCTCCAGCCCTGCTAGATCAATTGGAGCGCGCCACCCCCGAAGAAGCCGAGCGAGGCCTGGCGGTGTTGGCCGCGAGGGCTGCGGATGGCTCCGCCACTGCCACGCACCTGTACGCGACCGGGCTGGTTACGGTCGGACGGGTCGACGAGTCCATCCCGGTGCTGCGCGAGGCCATCGCGAGAGCGCCGGAGCGGGTGGAGTTCCGCTTGAATCTCGCGGCCGCCTACGTCCGAGTCGGCGCGGTCGATCTCGCCGCAGCGACGCTGGACGCGGCGATCGCAGCAGCCGAGGCCGGGCAGCTGCGACTCGCCGATGCCGACCGCCATCAGATACGTGTGGCCGTTCAGCGCAGGCGAGATGAGCTCACCGCCTGGATCGCCTGGCGGGATGAGGATTATCGGATGCTGCGGTTGCGTGCCGATATGCTCAGGGAACGGATCAGGCTTGGCGAGGAGACGACCGCCGACCGGGTGCAGCTGGCGAACGCGTTGCTGACGCTGCGCAAAGCCGCCGACATCGAGGACCCGTTGGCCGAGGCTGCCGGCGTTCTGGAAGCCGCCTACGCGATCGAGCCCGGGAACGTCGGCGTGCTGGAAAGGCTCCTCTATGTGTACGGGGTGACGCACGACGAGCGTTTCGATGAAGTGCTGCGGCGGTTGGAGCAGGCCGACCCAAACTCGCGAGTACTGCGCGAGTTCACGAGGAGCGGCCGAGACACGGACGATGTAGAGCTGGCCGCGACGTTGCGGACAAGGACCACCGAGCTCTTTAAGACCGCTGTGGACCTGGAGCAAAGGCCGGAAGCGGACGCCGCGATGGTCGGGCTGCGGGAGATGCTGAAGTCGTTCCCGGCCAATCGTGAGTATCTCGGCATGCTGATGTTCGCCGAGCACATTCATGGCGAATCCGTGCGGGCGTCAGCGATTGCCGAGAAGTTGGAGGCGAGCCGGGACCTGACTCACTCTGAGCACTTCAACATGGCCCAGGTGTTCTGGTCTCATGACCAGCCACGCGGAGAGCGACACCTGTTGGCCGCCTACGACAAGGCCGCCGACGATGGCGAGCGCCGTGACGTCGATGAGCTCCGTGCACTTCTGGCACAGTGGCGGCGCTGACGTGGCCGAGTCACGGGAGGCTGCGCTGCTCCGCGTTCTGCTGTCGGCGCGCAGCCTTGACGAACTGGACCCGTTGATCCGTACGGCGATGCCCTTCGACGCACGCAGCCTGCTTCAGGACCTCTCCGCACGCGAGCAGGCTGCACTCATCGCCGGGCGCACAGCGGAGACGGCCTATGTGGCTTACCTGCGGCCGTTGATCGAAGAGGTGCTGAGCGACTACCGGCTGATTCCTTCTGATGACGTGTCGATCGACGGGTTTGAACCCTGGCTCGATCACGCTCTGGCACTGCCCTCGCTGTTCAGCATGTTCCTCGCGGCCAGGCGATGTCGGAGTGTGTTGGGCGCCGATGCGTTTGGTCGAGCACGAGAAGCGATCCTCGGAACTGGTTGGCAACCGGCGACGGACCAGCATGTTACCGCTCTGGTAGCGGTCGCCTTTGCGGTGGGCGGCTCCTGGGATCGCGTGATCGCGAGACTGTTCTGGGCGATCCGGTGCGGCAAAACGGGTCGTCCTGATCGCGCATGGCGTCACGTTAGTAAGGCACGTGCTGAACTGGAGTCAGTAGTCGATGACATTGGCGACGATGAACGACAGTTCGCCTACTTCCTGCTCGGGGGCTCTGCGCAAGCCTGCCGGCAGTTGGACCTGGCGATCGACGCCTATCAGACGGCCCTGGCCGGCGAACCGGAGAAGCCCAATCCGGCCACCCGGATAGCGCTGGCGACCTGCCTCGCTGACACGGGACGTGGCGAGGAGGCCACGACCGTGCTGAGCGAGATTGATTTCGCTTCTTCAGCTCCAGAGCCCGAGGTGGGTCTCCATATGCGTGCAATAAATCTGCGCGCTGAGTTGCATGAGGAGAGCGAAGAGTACGATCTGGCACTGAGCGATCACGAGACTGTGGTTGCGATGGCCCGGTATCTCGGCGACCGGCGTAGCGAGTTCCGCGCCCGCGTATCGGTCACGCGCCTGCTGAGCCAGGCGGGGCGCCATCGCGACGCGGTTCACGCGGCGGGCAACAACCTAGTCCAGGCCAGAACGTGGTCCGATCATCTGTCGCTAGCGTCCGCCCACAACAACCTCGGCGCCGCCCTTCTCGCCAAGGGGGACAAAGCTGCGGCTCGCGAACAGTACCGGGCGGCTCTCGAATGCCGCACCGGCGCGGACGGCCCGACTTTCAGCGAGGCGGTCACCCACTTCGGGCTCGGGGACACTGAACTGGACGATGAAGAAAGCGCGAATCTGTTCCACCGCGTCGGCTTCATGCACGCGGAACACGCGACCGACACGCTCACCGCCCTCACCCACTACCTCCCCAGGGTGCGGCGACCGGACAACACACTCCCGGAGGACGTCTATCGAGGCTTACTGCAGCCCGCGTTAGGGCGCGCCATCAGAGAGGGGAACTGGCCTGCGTACACCCTGCTGACGGATCTATTCGCCGACCATCTCGCGGCGACTGGTCAGTGTGACGTCGCGATCGGCGTCCGGCGTGAGGTGCTGGGGAACTGGGAGTCGAGGGGGTCGCGGCAGGCCGGCATGATCGAGTGCCGGACCAAGCTCGCCGAGCTGCTGGTTGCTGCGCCGGAGAGCCGTCAGGAGGCTTTCGACCTGCTGTGGAAATCTAGGACCCTGATTCTCGAGAAGGTCGGGCAGGCGCTCGTCGAGCAGCGACACAGCGAGATCCTGGGAGCGCACATCCGGGTCTACGACTTACTCATTCAGCTCTTGGTGCACACCGACACACGGCTGGAGCTGCCTGATGCTCGACGTCGTAACGAGCTCGCGTTCGACCTCCATGAAGAGGCTAAGTCCCGGAGCTTCCTCATCGGGATGTCACGACATCCGCCCCACACCGACGAACCGCTTCCGATCGATCTTCTGGAGCATGAGGCCGAGCTGATCCTTGCCGAACGTCGGCTTCAACGGTCGCAATGGACGGCTGGAGCGCGCAGACGTGGCGAGCGTCTCGCCCGGCTGGCCGAAGTACGCGCCGAGCTGTCGGCAATCTGGGAACGGCTGCGGCCCCTGGCCCCTGAGTACGTGCGGGTGAGGCAGGCGCTCCCGACTGATCTGCATCAAGTCAGAGAGCTGCTGGGCCAACATGCGCCGGCCGGTGGCATGGCCCTGGTCTCGTACTTCGTCGGCCGGGACGAAACGACCTGCTTCATCTTGCGATCTGACGACGAAGAACTGCGGGTCTGCCGCGTTTCGCTGACTGAGGCGAAGTTGGGTGCCGTGGCAGAGCGGTTGCGTGTGACCTTCAACGGTGACCCTGAGTCCTTTCCGCCGGTTGCGCCCCTGCGCGGAAGACATCCGCATCGTCGCAGCATCGCGTTTCTGGACGACATCGGGCCGGAGCTGCTGTCGTTCACAGCGCATACCGCGGGCCTGCCCCTCGTCTATCTCGCGCCCCACGGTCCTGTTCACCTGCTACCGCTGCACGCCCTGCCCATTGCCGACCAGACCCGCCTGGTCGAGGTCGCGGCCACCGTCTACTGCCCCAGCCTGAGTTCACTGCCTGCTGTCCTGGCCCGGCGCCAGAGCGACGACGCGCAGCAAGGCGAAGCCTTCGTCGCCGGCGTCGCCGCGCGCGAGGACCTCGTCCCGGAGAACTTCGAACGCGACCAGGACCTCCTGACCGTCGAGGGTCGACCGCCGCGCTCGGTTGTCGGCATCGATGCCACGCCCAGCACGGTGCTTGCCGGAATCGCCAACGCCCGGATCGCGCATCTGACCTGCCACGGCTCCATCGATCGCTCGGAGCCGCTGGAATCCGGTCTGCTCCTCGCTCATGACGGCGTCCGGCCGAGTAATGATCCCCGCCGATCCGGGCTTGAACAGCGACGTGGCCATGTCCTGTCCGTGGGCGAGCTGGCGGACATCGAGACGTCGCTGCGCTTGCTGGTGCTGCGTGCGTGCTCGGCGGGCAGCCTCGCACGCGAGAACAGTGGCGACGAGTTCAGCGGCCTGGTACGCACCTTCCTCCAGAGTGGCGTATCGGCAGTCATCGCACCTACCTGGAACGTCGACCAGGAGAGCTCTCGGTGGTTCCTCGCAGAGCTCTACGACGGGTGGCGCATGCATCCCACGATGCCACTGTGGTTACTGTTCCATCGGACACAGCTGCGGATGCTTCGCGGTGAGACCGATCCTTGGACGACCCACCCTTATCACTGGGCACCCTTTGTACTGGTAGGAGATTGGCGATGACAGTTACCCCTGTCGGCGAGCTCGATGACCGGGCTGTTCTGCTTTCGATCCAGTACCTTGCGGAGGATCTCCGTTCCGAGTTCCCAGAGGTGGTCCGGACTCCGGCCGAAGCCCGACTGGTCTTGTCCTCGCTGCTGGCGCAGTCTGGAATCGCTGACGTGGATCCGGAGCAAGTGCTACCGACCGAGGATGACGCACTGCCTGCCGCGCGGCGGGCGCTCGAAGGGGCAAATGCGGATCCGGACACCCACAACCGTGTCGAGCAGCTCTTGTCCGACCCCCCGCAGTACGAGCAGATGGGCGTCGAGTCTGCGTTGGGGGCCGCGGCCGTTCTTGCGTTCTTGATCTCGTGGCTGCAAACGAAGATCGAGTTCCGGATCCACCGCAAGGACAGCAAGACGGAGGTCGAGTTCTCGATCAGCCGAGAGCCCGCGGACAACCGAGTCCTTCGCGACTTCGCCGACGTCTTTCGCGGAATCCTTGGAATCTCAACGTCGTCGACTCCGATCGATGCGGGGCAGTCCGACGATGAACAGGATGCGATCGCTGGTCGTGTGGAGGAGTGAGGGGAACGGCTCGCGGAACGCGCTACGTCAGGAGTCCTCAGAACCGCTGAGCCGGCTCGACTGAAGGGTCCCGTCGCGCGGCGCTCAATACGATCGCCAAGGGAAGCCGCCCCAGGTCGCTCGACCAGATCAAGCTCGTCAGAACAGCGACGCGTACCATAATGCGAATACGACGCCGAATAGTTCGCTATACGCTAGGTACACGACCTAGCCTTTCGGCGAGGTTCCGTCGCACATCGTGTAGAAGACGGCCTCGACGAATGCCCTTTGCGCCTCCGGGGCCGTTGCCCACTCCGGGGTGTGCGTGACGATGTCCGGGATCCTCCGGCCGTCCCGCGCGCCTTCCTTCGCCCCGTAGTACGGGCACACATACGGCGCCGCGCTCCGGCCAGCGTTGAGCGCGGCAAACGACGCAGGATACTTCACCTGGTGATCGTCGAGGTATATCAGGAACCCGCGCACGACTGGGTCGGCGACCATGAGCGGCGGCACGATGCCCTGATCGTTCGAGACGACCTGGACACTCGGCGCAGTGAACTCCGGCGCCGAACTCGCGGTGGCTGACGCAGTCTCTGATGGCGCCGGTGACGGCGCGAAGATCTGGATCCCTCCGACGATCGCGGCCGCGAGTACCACCACGGCGGCTCCGACGATGATCGCCGTGCCCACGCGCCCTTGCGCCACTCCCACTCCCCCCATCGTCGCCCCCTTGGTCCATGTCGCCTCAGCGGACTGGCCTGTTACCCGAGGGTAGGTGGCAACGGATGGGCACGATCGTGCGCGTGCTGACTGAACACGGCCCACCTGGCCGCCGCCCGCCTCGTACCATGACATGCACTACCGCTGGACGTCGGCAAGCGGTCCGGTGGCGCGACTCGGCGGCCTCGACAAGGTCGAACCACCACGAAGCCCCAGGAGCGACCGCCCGGCGATCGCTCGGGTGTGATCGATGACCTGGTCGGCAAGCGGCTCGAACACCCGGCAGGACAGCACTGCAGATTCCTGTTTCCCAATGAGAACAGAATAGGGAATCCGCATTTCCCCGCTCTACGACCCTGCCGGCATGCAAAACCTTGACAGCACAACTTCGCGATTGGTAGACAAGTCACGGCAATTCTCACATCGAGGGGGTTAACGAGACACGATTAGTTCGACTTGTTCGAACCGTGCATTCGTTGCGGGCACGACTGTTGCGGAAATCGTAGCGCGGATCGCCCGTATACCTATATTCACTCGAATCGCTTCGGACAGTCAAGCACCAAGGAGGCCTCGGGCGGTACGACCGCGCGGCACGGCGACGGCCGTCCGCGTATGAAGCCTGTTGAAGTTGCGGGCCGCGCGCGAGGCGGATGGCCGTTCGGCTAGGCGACCCTTGAAGTATGTTGCCGTCGCTCGCGTAACACATTCGCAGACGAATCCGCACATTTATACGTGTGGTCATGAATACGAGCAAGCGGTCGACTGATCGACCGCCCGGGCGCGCGGCATTACAAGACTGCCTTAATCCGGTCCATAGACACAGGTCAAGCGTGACGCCGCCAGCGTTTTACAACTTCGACCAGAAGGGACATTCGTGTGACTAAACAGTATCGGTCACGAAGATTCTTCTCGCTGATCGCAGCGATATCGGCAATCGGAGCCGTCTTGAGCGGCACTGCGGCATCCGCTGACACGACCGGCGCGAGGACGAGCTTCGGTGAGGTACGGCAGAGTGCGAGTCAGGCGGCGCCGGAGTGTGCGAACCTGCAGATCGGCACCGGTCGGCGTGGGACTGTTGCCTGTCTGACGAGTCCCGAGAGTCTTCCCGATCAGACGCGGCGGAGGGAGGCGTTACAGCGGCAGCTGGCCGCGCCTGCCGCGGTGGTGTGCACCGCGAAGGACCAGTTGTTCTTCAACCGGACCGAGTCCTGCCTGTTCGAGGAGGTCGCTTACAAGCTCATCGACCTGCAGACCGGCAAAGAGGCCGGTTTCGGGGACATGGGGCCGTCCGGTCCCTGGTCACTTTGGACGTGCGGACCAGGACGTGGACACAGCGGATCAATGCGACCGTGATGATCGCGGAAGGCGCCGCCAAACTGGGAACCGTCGCCTACGCGACCGCGACGTGCTCGAGCGGGTGCACCACCACAGCGTCGGCGACCAAGAGTCTGCCGTTCAACGTCGCTGTGGACTTCGACTACCAGGTCACGTCGGCAGGCTCCAACCTGGAACAGCTGAAAGTGTTGCCCGTCTTCACCTTCCAGTCGGTGTCGCCCTCGATTGGTGGGCCGTTGCGTGAGGAGATCGGCACGGCCGTCGACGTGCGCTGCGACAGCACCCCGAACGTCGGGCCCAATACCGGCGGATGCGTGTATGCCCAGTTCACCCCGACCTACGACGTGTCGACCTTGAACAACGACACCGCCCAGGTCGCCTGGCACATCCAGTGGGCACAACGCAACCTCGCCGGCAAGTGGGGCAGGAAGGGTTCGGGCCCGAGCTCACACGCACCATGGACAGTGCGTTGATCACCGCCAACAGGAACGCCGCCTGCCCGGCGAGCATCCCGCGCCCGGTAGGGAAATCGTGCGACGAATACCCCCTTCGCCAGCACCTACCAGGGAGGTTCGCTCAACCCGGATCACTCCTGCTACATGGTGCCCGCGACCCAGAACAGCCTCGAGGGCAGCCGCTACCGCCGCCCCTGGTACACCGCCAACCGCGTGCTGGACAAAGACAAGTTCTGGGTGAACGTGGTCCTTCCCGCCGGCATCACCGACCAGGAAATCGCCGAGAAGACACAAGCGTTCGTGAAGTGCCCGGCATAACCTAGCCATCCAACTCGATGGGGTGAGGCCGCACCGCGGCCTCACCCCAGTCACGGTCCCGCACAAGGAATAGAGACCGATGCCTGCCACGATGCTCGCCCACACCACCGGCACCCTGACCATCGAGGACAACACCTTCTCCCTCGGAGACCGCAACGATCCGCAGAGCCCGCTCTACCACGTCGGCGCCCTGCCCTCCCCTCACGTCACAGGACTCCTAGCCACTGCCCCAGGTTTCGTCGCGGTCACCTGCGGCGTCCACCTCGGCGACATCACCATCACCACCGAGACCTGGGACGGACCTCCCGAACCCGACCTCGCTTCCTGGGAGGACGTCGCCGAAGTCTCGGTCACCTGGTCCATCGCCGAAATCGCCGTCTGCGGAACCGAAGCCGATGGCGCCATCGACATACCCATCACCCTGCCACCAGCCGCGAACGGCAGCTTCCGCGTCCGGGACTCCGTGCGCCACCGCGACGCCGGCGAAGACCGCAGCCCAAACGACCCGCAGGAACACCACCTGATCCAAATTTGGCCGGAAACACCACGCCAGGACGAACTCCTGAAAGCCACCGACAACACCGGCACACTCTGGCGAACGCACAGCTGACGGCGGCGCCCGGCGTGGCCTGCACCTGGACCTCGACCCCGACATAGACAGCCCACGTCCCACCTGATTCGCGCTGGTGCTGGCAGGTCCGGGTTCGCAGCCAATATGCGGAGCGTCGCGTTCATCCACCGCGGGAAGCGCGATCGTCGATGCCGCGGCGGCACGGCGCCGGGCGGCCGCCTTGGCGCCACCTCTCCCCGGGGTCCAGTCGACGCCGAAGGCGTCCGCCGGACGGCCCGGGCCGTCCGGCGAACCAGCAGGCGTGCATACACTCGCCGCGCTCACCCCCGGCGATCAGGGTCAAGGCCGGCGTGTACGTGGTGAAGGCGGCGCTCGCCGGGATCGAAGGCGCGAAGGACTTCTTCATCACCGGCCTGGTCGGGTTTGTCCCTCACGACCGCGCCATAGCCATCACAGTGCCAATCATTTTCACCGTAGTCCTGTGCTTTGACCAGGGTTGGCCGACGCCGCAGGGTGCGTCGGCGAGCCGGACGGAACGCCACAGCCGCCTGTCCTCCGATCCGATCCGCCGGATAGTCATCACGTCATAACTGACGCCAGAACCGTAGAAGCACCTGCGACGCCACTGCCGCCCTCGTTCCTCGAACGCGAGCGTGTCCAGGCAAGGGGGCTGCGGCGAGTCGCCTACATCATTCCTCGGGCGCGTTCCACTGCACTGTCTAGCATCACGATCACATCTTGCAGCCCAGACGCATTACTGGCTGCCCGATCCAGTATTGCCGCGCTATCACGAAGATGCGATAGGTCACGTGCCGCCATATATAGTTGTGAAGCACTGTCCGGAAGGTGGATGAGATCATGCGCCGCAGCGCCAAGCATATTGACTGCGTCTGGATCGAGGACCGATCCAGACCTGCGAAGCTCCCTTATCTCGTCATTCAACTCGCGAATCAAGGCAGCCGCTTCAGCGTCGGTCTTTTCAAGGCGGTTCAAAGTTGCGCGAATGTCGCGGTTCTGCTCATCAACCGCCTCAGCTATTCGGTCGACTAGCTCATCTTCGTCTATGTCTCGCAAGCCCCGCAGGCCGTCGTAAAGTCCAAATTCACGCTCATTTTTCCACTCTTCAAGAACTTTGATCGTGCACCAGCTCCAGACTCGTCGATCGTGTCATGATGCGGCTTGCAGAGGAAGAGCAGATTCTCGAAGGCGTCGACCGTCGCCTTCGATATACCGGAAACGTACCGTTCCGCTGCCACCTCATCTGATCGAATGTGCGCAATTTGTAGGTTCATTCGATATCGATCTTCGACTTTCCGGAGCAGCGGCTCCGTGCAGCCGGGACCCCAGTAGCACCTGCCCTGTCCGAACAAAATAAGCGCGGCGCGGTCGCCAACTGTGTAGTTGCGTGGCGACATGACTTACCCTCCCTGAATGTGCGGTCACTCAGGTAATACACCTGAACACCGACAGTTCGGCCGCAGTGGGCGAGCCAGCTCAGCACACATCACTCGATCGGCCTAGCGTCCTTTGGTGGCACAGGTACAGGCACGCGAACGTCAAGCTTCACGATGTCGCCACTGTGATCGTGTCCGCTGGAGCGCCCGTGGAACCCTTGGGCGTCGGGCAGGAGGTCTCGCAGCAGCGGCTTCGGGAGGTGCGCCTTCGCGTGCCCAGCACAGGTTTCAGTCAGTAACTGCCGCTGCTCGGCTTGAACATCTTGCAGCAGCCTCAGGCCGCCGAAGCGACCGCCCAATGGCAAGCAATGCGAGACCGCGACCCAGCAGGCTAAACAAGCGTGCGACCGGGCGATGGCGGACACGCAGGCCCTAACGCGGGCCAACGCCGAACGAGGAGACCCCTTTCGAGCGCGGCGGCGTGCTTGGGCGCGTAAAGCCCTCAACGATCGACTATCGCGCCTCCTAGCCCAATCCCCCACTATTCCGTACACCCCCCACCCGCTCAGCTTTGGTACCGCAAGCTACGAACGTCTAAGGCGCACCCATCTAGGCAAACAGCGCCTGTGGCGTTCGCTTTGGAGAGAGCCAGCAGATCACAACACTTCCACCAACGGGATTTCGCAATCACACGCCACCTCTTCACATTTCGAACACCACAGAAAAAAATGCGTTTACCGATGAACAACTAATGCCAGCGCAGATCCAAACGACCACGTCGTACGTTTCATTGACAAGCGACCTTAAGCATGCACGGAACTACTCCCGACGGATACGCGGCGAGATACTTTTCGTTTCGATGCTTACACGAGAAGCTCACGTCAAGATCGACAGCACGTCGATGCGATCTATGAACACGACTAAGGGTTCACAACCTCGAACTTGAGCACGAAATCCTCGAAAGGTTTCGAACCACTAGACCATCGAGGCTACTGACACCACCCAACAGCAAGTGGATCGGGTTTCCTGATTATATTCGTCCCGCTATAGCGATTAGCGCTACGCGGCACACAAGTCGCGCACGGTACCGTCGTTCCCGCTGCAGCAGAGTCATTGTCACGAACAATTAAGATGGTCGTTCTCGCGCATGCCTATACGGCATCAGCATCCTCGACTGCCCGCTGGTCGTCGTCCTCGGCCACGACTCCTGCGGCGCCGTCGCCGCGACCCGCGAGGCGCTGACCGACGGGCTCGGCACCAACGGCTTCGTCCGCGACGTCATCGAACGGGTCACCCCGAGCGTCCTCGCCGCCCGCGCGGCCGGGCTCACCAGCAACGACGACATCATCGACGAGCACATCCGCCACACCGTCGACCTGCTGGTCGACCGCTCCCGGCTGCTCTCCGAGCAGCCGGGAGGACCGCCGTGGTCGGGCTGTCCTACCACCTGTCCGACGGCAACGCGCGCATCGTCACCATCCGCGGAATCGACACGGCGGCCGGTAAGAGCTGATCACACATTCGAGGTCGACTTGTTCGACAACGCCCTCCACGCTCCACTGCCGATTACGGTGAACGGACCGTACCGACACGCCGCTCGGGGCCGCCGAACTCGAAGTCGTGCGGTTGCGCGGCCAGGTAGGTCACCGGAGCCACACCACCAACAACCCACTCCCGATGAGCAGGAACCACGCGAGCACGCTCAGGGAAACGGATGGCAGCGCCTTCACCGCAGGACGATCGTCGGACTTGGGCAATAGCGGTGTGCCGAGCGGGATGTTCCGGTGCCAGAACTGATTCAGCCGCGCCCACTGTTCGTCACCGTCCATACCGAGGCGATCGAGGAGTTCGTGGCGGTAGAGGTCGAACGCGACGCGCACCTGGTCGCCGTACAGGCGGGCTGGCGCCAGCGCCCCGCGGTAGGTGGCCCAGGCGAGCGCAGCAGCGCTCCAGTAGCAGGTGAGGAACAGCCAGGGCGGCCCGCCGGTGACCGCGAGCCATCCTCCCGCCGCCACTGCGAAGAACGCCGCGTGTGCGGAGATCATCACTTGGAATTCGAGTTCTGCGCGGGCGGAGGCCAGGGAGGCCGTGAGCTTGTCCGGTAGCAAGGGGAACAGGCGCGGCCAGGTCAGCACGGCGTCGGCACCGTAGCGGTCGGCCGGGTAGCTTTCGGCGGCGCGCAGGATGTTGCCCAGCCGGGTCGGCAGAACGTCGGCCGGGTCGACCGGGTAGTCGGCCGCGCCGCGTTCGAATCCGAGCCGCCGGGCGCGCCTGCGGTGGCGGTGCGTGCCGGGCAGCAGCAGGATGTGCCCCAGACGCCCCGGCCACAGTCCTTCGTAGCATCGGGTGATCGTCTGCGCCGCCCCGGATACGATGGCGGCGATCAGCACGGCGACGACCACGACACCGGTTCCTGCCAACACTTTGATCGTGCCATCGAGTGCGTTCCACGCGCGCAAGGCCGTGGCCGGGTCGGTGAGTGTGCCGGCGACGACCGTCCCGAGCAGGCCGAGAGTGATCAGGGTCGGCAGCAGCGCGTTTAGCAGGAAGCGCCGGTCGAGCAGACCGGTGGTCTCCCGCACGACATCGGTGAGCACCGGGTCACCCGTCCAGCTCGAGTTCATGCGGTGCACGGTCGGGGTTGGCGCACCGCGGCGGCCTGCGCGGGTTCCAATGCTCGAGGACGTTGCGATAGCCGCAGTGCGAGCACGCGACGTGCGCTGCCGCGAGCCGCACCCGGCCCGGCAGCGCTCCGTCGGACGAGGCGCCGGCCGGACCCATCTCGTTGCCAGGCAAGGGATGCGCGCCGGATGCGAGGTAGTCCGTCACTCGCGCCACCGGGAGCAGCCCTACTGGAGTGCCGTCACGTGTCAGCACGAGTCGGGTGATTCCGAGCAGCAGCAAGGTGACCGCGGAAGAGTCGGCGAACTGCGCGAAGGTCTGGTCCGCGTGGACCTCGACCGCGGGCGGCAGCGCCCGCCACGACGCCAGCGTCTCCGCGTCGGCGTATGCTAGTTCCTGCGCGGTCACGGTGCCCAGCACAGTGCCCTCATCGTCGACCACCACTCCGTCACCCTTCAGCACGGCACGTGCTTCGGCCGGAGTCAGCTCGGCTGCCAGGACCGTGAACACTTGGTCACCATGCTCGGCGACCCGATCCCCGGGCTTCACTGCCAGTCCCCGATCAGCACGAACCCGGCCCAGTGGCGGGGATGGGCATAGATCCTCCTGAGGTAGTCGGGCTGTACAGCGGTGCCGCGGGAGGCCAGGGTGGCCCTGGCGTGGGCGGTGCACAGCCCGCGATCGTCGCCGCTCGCCGAATCGAGCAGTGTCGCATATATTTCGGCCGCCGTGACGAAATCGCCCGCATGGAACCTGATGTCGGCCACGCTCCGCGCGACTGTCCGCTCGCCGCCGCCGACCATGGTGCAGTACTCGATCACGCCTTCACAGGTCGACGTGCGCACCGCGAGCTGTGCTGTCCGCAAGGCCTCGGCCTTTCCCTCGCCTTCCCTCCGTGCCAGGTAGAACGAGTACATCAACAGACCGGTGGCCACCTCGTCCACCGGCCACAGGCTGACCAGAACGGCCGACGCACCCGCGTAGATCAAGGCTCTGGGCAGGCCGAACAGCTCGTCGCCTTGACGACGGTGCGTGACGCCGCTTTGGCAGGCGCTGAGCGTGACCAGGTCAGCCGGTAGCCGGATCCCGAGGATCTTCTCGGCGGTCAGTGCGCCATCGGCGCCCTGGTTCGCAAGTAGCACACGGGATTGCGCGGGCCTCTCGGCATCGAACTCGCCGTGACAGGCGATGTGGAGCACCGAGACCTCCTCCTGCACCGTGGCCCTCAGCCGGGAAATCGAAGCCTGCTCGCCGACAACCCGTTCGGCATCTCCCAACAGTGAGGCGATCAACCGGCTCTGGGCCCGCGAATGCGCCAACGGCCGATCCACGAGGGAATCCGCCAGCACGACCGACCTGCCGGCGTCCGGCCGCCGTTTTGCCTGGCAATAGCGCATCACCGCGGCCGACGGGGTGTAGCAGGTCGGATTCCGTTCGGCCAGTGGCACGCCGCCGACCTCGATCGCGTGCAACGGCACACCGTGCAGCTGGTCATGCGGGACCACCCAGATCACTTGCCCCGGTTCACTGTGCTGGACCAGCGGAGCCACAAGCGGGTTCAGTGACTTCCACTGGTCCGGTTCCGCGGAACGGACGTCGTCGAACGCGGAGTCCACGATCCGGGTGAGGGCGTCCCGGCGCATCGGCACGCGCACCACGGTGGGCTCGGTGGCACCGGATCCGACCAGCAGCAACACGACGGCGTCCTCGGTGACGTGGTACTCGGCCAGCAAAGCCTGCCCCAGCAACGGACCGAGTTCGGTGAACGTGAGTGGATCACCCCGGCGCAGCTGGACATACTCCGCACCGGACATCCCGGTGTCGGTCATGTCCTGCCAGGTGACGTTCAGCCGGGTGCGAGCGGCGCGCACGGCGGCCACGGCGGCGACGCGCTGACCTGCCGTCTTCATCGCGGCGCGCTGGCGCTCGATCTCGGCCATGTCGTCACGTTCGCGTCGCACGAGCCGGCCTGGCAGGTGTTCGGCGCGGAAAGACGTACTGCCGAGTTGCTCCAGCAACAGCTGCGAACGGGACCGCTCCGCCAGGTCGAACGCTGCAATGGACGGCTGCGGCTGCCCGGACGCGTCCGCCGCCGCAGTGAGTAAGCCGATCTGATGGGAGTGCAGGATCTCGAACCAGCCGTTGACCTGGAGGCGCAGTTGCTCGTCGATGACCTCGTCACGGAAGCGCTCCTGCTGCCGGAGCGCCTCGTTGAGCGTCTCGAACGCCGCGCGAGGATCGGTCGGAGTCTGCATCCTGGCCAGCTCCGCCAGGACGCCCATCGCGATGAGCTGCTGGGAGTTGCGCTCCAGGATCACCGCGGCCGCTCGCAACTTCTGAGCACCCTCCTCACGCCTTCCCCGGCGAAACAACTTGGTGCCCTGATCGATCATCCGTTGAGCCGGGCCCGTCCCCGGCAAGCGGTTTCGGGAGATTTCGTGTTCCTCCGCCGGCGCGCCTGGCGGAGCGGCGGAGACGAGAGGCAGCCACGGAGGGAAGGGCAGACGCGGATTCCCGGGCAGCCCGGCCTGCATGGCCATCTGCGAGTACCGCTGGTCATCGCCAAGGTCATGGGCATTCGCACCCGCCCACCGTCGGACAGGTGCGACGAGATGGGTATCGGCGGCGATCGCCGCTCGTTCGGCCGTGGCCTCGGCACGGCGGTCCAACCGTTCGGCCAGCAGCCGGGCGCGGAACAGCCGAGCCAATGCGGCGATCGCGGGCAGCCCGGCCTCGTCATAACCGGTCGCGGCGGCGCGGTACCCGTCGGCGGCGGCGTCCCAGTCCGCCTCGGCTTCCCGTATCTGGCTACGGGAGAACGCGCAGTGGGCCCATGCTCGTGCGACATCGTCCGAGGCGAGATGCGGCTGCGCGATGGTGATCAGCTGCTCCGCGGTGGTCAGCCGGTGCTTTCCGGCGGCGATGGCGTGTGAGTTCGGCGGCCATTGCGTCTGCCGGAAGTCCCCACGCAGGTCGTAGACGGCTAGGTCGGCCATGGTGTGTGGAAGCGCCAGCCCGGTTGGTTCCCGCACCTCATCGTGAAGCCACGCTTCGGCGGAACGGGGGTCGTGATCGCGGAACCGCCGCGCTGACTCGACCCTGGACCACCACAGCACCCAGTCGTCCGTGCCGAGGTGCACGGCCAACGTCCCCATGGCCGTCAATGAGACCGCGATCGATGCCAGCCCTTGAGCGGTCGACGGGTACAGAAGGAACGAATAGGCCAGGACCGTGCCATTTGCGAGGACGCTGACCGGATGCGCCAGCGACCATGCCTGCGGGATCGGCCAGCGAAGCAGCCGAGTCGACACGATCTGCATGATCACGAACGCACCCCCGGTGAGGAGGATTTCCACCGTCCCGCTAGGCAGCCAGCCGGTGCCGAGGGGCGTGACCGCCACGAGCACGCCCAGGTTTCCCAGCGTCTCCAACGTCAAATGCCAGCGGCGCTCGTAGCGGCTCACCTTGCGGGTGCGGAGTCTGCTCAGTGCACAGACGACGGTCGCGAGCCCACCTACAACCATGGTCAGCACGTGGTTGCCCGAGCCGCCGGCGGTCACCAGCCCGCCCGCGATGCCCAAGGGGATCCACATCTGTGCCCACGAAATGCCGCGTATCACCCGGTCCAGCAGCGCCAATGGCCTGCCTGGTGCATTCGTCCGACGACCCATCCGTGCTCCGGCTGCGAGCACCAGTGCCAGCGCGACGAACGTCGTCGCCGTCGTGAGTACCCGCGGGTCGAGCAGGGACGGACTTGCGTCCTGTGCCAAGCCTTCGGCGAGAGACGTCACCGCATTGTCACCTCATTTCGCATCAAACCATCATCTCGGTCGGGCATCGCGATCACAATGGAATGTCCGGTCGCGCGATGACGAGGAGTTCGACTTGGAAGCCCAGATCGCCCTCGGCAACCCTTCGGTGATCGCGTATGTCCTGCTGGGCGTCGCGAGCCTGGCGCTGGCACTGTCCCGGTTGCAAGACGTAGTCGGCTCCAGCGGACGTGGCCGTGCGCTCTACCTACTCGATCTGACGGTCGCCGTCGCGTTCCTGTTCTTCGCTGGGCGATTCAGTGTTCTGGTGGCGACGGTGCCCCCTGACCTGACCCTGGTCGTGGTGGCGGCCGGGTTGGCCGCCGGGCTGACGGGCATGGCCACCACGGGCTTCGTCGCGCTCGTGATGGTCACTATCGGCGGCAACGGAGCCCAGCTGCTCGTCTGGTTCGTCACGCCACTGCTGGTCGGCGCGGCGTTACGTAACGTCCGGCTCGTACCGGAGCGGCCACCGTCGACCGGTCGTGGGCTGCCGGAGGATTTCGAGCGATGGGTCATGCGGCCGAACGCACGCGATCTGCTTTGGAGCCTCGCCGCGAGATCTACGTGCGTCCTCCCGCTGGTGTTCGTGTTCCTCGTGCCGGGAGATACGGACCTGAGAGCGCGGATCTTCGGCGCCGTCGTGTTGTGGGTGACGCTCCTGGCCGCCGATCGGGCCCGGATGCCTCTGCTGATCAGCCACCGCAGAGCCGCGCGGACGATCGACGTGAGCCTGTTCCTGGTACTGCTGGCGGTCGCCGCCGGCCCAGGTGGAGAGTTGATCTCGCAGTGGTGGGCGGCGCACGTGGCCGACGCCCAGTGGTACGTGATGCTGGCTGGGGCCGGGGTCATGATCCTCAACGACGCCGTCGGTCCACGGTTCGACCGATGGCGGATCTCCTGGTTGCTGGTGCGGGCCAAGCGGTTCCTCATCGGGCTACCGCAGGTCGCGCTTGTTTGCTCAGCTCTGCCGTTCCTCATCGCGGGGGTGTTCCACCCGGCGCAGGGACCATTGGAGTCGGCGTTGGTCGCCTTGCTCCTCGGGCTCGCGTACGCGCTATGGTCGGGGCGAAACGGTGACGGCTTCAACCGCCAGATCGCCGACGCCTGGATCCTGGCGCATGCTTCTCCCCGGGAGCGTAAGTTGCTGCTCGCCGGCTGGCGGACCGACAACTTCTACCGCCGGGCCAGGCGATTCCGGCCGTGGGCCTACACGAACTTGCCGCGGATCGCCGGGGTGCTGGCGCATCTGGGAGCCGAGTCCGCTCACGCGACCACGGCCGTGTCCATGACGCTGCCGTGGGGTGAACAGGTCCGGCTCGATCACAGCCTCAGCCACAAATTCCTCGGCCTGGCGGAACAGGCGCTGGACGGGGTGGACAAGACCTTTCCCGCGCAAATGACCACGCCGGGCACGGTCGGGCACCGAATCCAGCAGATCGCCCGCGCGGACCTGTCCGTGCGGCGCTCCACGGTCGCGCAGTACCTCGACGACTTCGAAGGCGCTATCGCAGCCTCGCGTCAGGCCGCCGATCAGTACCTCGCGGCCACGGCACCGGCGCACGCGGCCGCCACGATCATCTTCACCGCGAACAGACTGTCCGCTGTCGGGCAGCACGAGGCCGCCGCCGAGTTACTCACGGAAGTCCCCGACGACCTACCGCCCCCTGTCCGACGGCTCCTGCTTGCCGTGCGCGCCGCAGCCGCGCAACGGGCGGGCCGGGCCGCCGCCGCCCGCAGCCTGCTCGCCGCCGCGAGAGCCATCCCCGACCGCAGACTCTCCGCATTCCGCAAGGTTTTCCTGATGGAACGGGTGAAATTTCCCTCCTACGGGGAGGGTGCGCACAAGACATTGGAGGCAACTGAGCGCGAACTCGACCGAAAGCTCGGCGCGGTCACCACACAGTGACGCATACGGCGACGACCCAAACCAGCACGCGGTGCACGCTGCGGTGATGGATCGAGTACGCCGACGCCCATGCCTTATGGTTTGCTAGCGACGACCCCGGCAATGCATTGCTCGACTTCATTGAGGGGAGTGAGTTTCGGCCCGTCCGGCCACCATTGATCGCATAGTTCCAGACCGGGTTTCTCGCTGGGACCGGGCGGTACGATCTTGAGACCTTCGACAAAGGCCAGAATCTCGCTCGCCGTGCGAAACCGGCCTGAGCCCATCGGGCTGTGAATGAATAGCTCCTCCATATTCCGAGCGAGCAGGCTCAACCCGGGCGTCTCTGGATCGAAGAAGTGCGCGATGACGACGAACGAGCCGCTGGGCAGCGCTTCGATATACTCGCGCATCAGATCTGCGCCGTTGTCGGCTGTGTAGTGGTGCAGGGTACCTGCCTGCAGCAGCGCCAACGGCCGCACGAAGTCGAGGGTGCTCGTGGGTCAACTCGTTGGCGAGGATCTGCGCGGGCTGGAAGACGTCCTCGGCAACGAAGTGGTGTTCGGGTTGTTGTCAAGGATGGATCGCCCATTGTCGAGCACCGCGTGATCGTTGTCGATGTCCTGAACGCGCTCTGCCGTTGGAAGATCACCACCGAGCAGAGCTGCGGCGAGATGTCGCCGCAGCCCTCTAGTCCACCGTGTTGCAGGTCAGTTGTAGAACCACCAGTCTTGCTCCGGGCCACCGTTGCACGTCCACTGGATCGCTGTCGCGCCCGGCGTGGTGCTTCGGCCACCGATTGCCAGACATTTACCGCTGTTGTTGTTGCGGATTGGCGACGTTGCAGGACCGCCGACGTACCACAATTGCTCCGGTCCGCCATTGCAGGGCCACAAGATCGCCTTCGCGCCAGGGGTTGTGCTGCGGTTACCGATCGCTAGGCACAATTCGCTGTTGTACTTGATGGGTGACCACGCGTTCCCGTTGACGTACCACGATTGCTCCGCCCCGCCGTTGCAGTGCCACTGAATCGCCGCGACACCGGGAGAGGCATTTCCGCCGCCGATGGCAAGACACTGATCGCTGTTGTCGTTCACGATGCGGATCCAGCCAGCTTGAGCGCTGACGGAGCGCAGTCCCGATGGTGCCGCGGTCGCCGATGAAGCCTGCGCAACAGGCGCTGCTGTCAGCGCCGTCGTCGCGATGGCGGCGAGTACCAGTCTTTGAATCAACCTCTTCATCTTGGGTTCCTTCCAGGCGGAATTGCGATCGCGCCGATGCCCGCCGGACCTGTCGAAGGTCGCCGTGTCGTGACGGCTCCTCGTCGAACGGGTTCAAGCCCGGTGGTTCCCGCAGCGACACACGGGGAAGGCACCCCGGCCCCTCAGCAGCCGGGGTGCCAACCACAGGTTTAGAGCAGCCCGGCTGTCCAGCGCCGGGAACGCGGCACCGGACATCAACCTCCGGACAATCGCTGACTGGTTCAGCGGACGGATGATCTTCGCTGCCACGTTCGCAGCCGACCTTCGGGATCTAGGACCGGCACTGAAGCCGCACCAGCAAGACGACCGGCGAGCACGTTGGGTTGAAAAGGCGTCTGGCGGATGCCGCACGAACGACACTTCGGCGACCTGTGCGGCTTGTCCCGATCAAGAACTTGTCGGTGCCGCGTTCTCTCAGCTGAGGTCGAACGGGTTGCTGGTTTGCAGCCACTTCGACCGGTGGTCGTAGAAAAAGCCGTCCGGCGGGTCGTCGAGCGGCAGGCTCATCGGGTTGGTGACCGTCGACGCATTGGGCGAACGGGCCAGTGACCGGGTCCATCAGCGCTCGCACATGCGGGTCGACATGGTGCAGCCACCAGTTCGACATCCCCAATGCGGGTTCGAACCGCTGGAACTCCCAGGAACGGTGTCCGCGATCGGCAGGTCAACCTCTTCGTCGTGAAGGGGAGCCGTGAGGACTTCCCGACTCGCCAGGACGTGGTGCGGAACACGGTGCCGGTGATGCATCGAGTCGTGGAAGTGCTCGGGCTGCCGGAATCGGCCGGACACATGCTTGTGCTGACACCGGAAGTGATCGCGAGACTTGCGGATGAAGAAGCCTGAGCAGCGTTGCGACACCTCTCGAGAACCGCAAGCGGAGGTCGCGGTAGGCCGACCCGAACTCGTTGTGGGGGCAAGACGTGACCGAGCTAGTCGCGGTGGCAAATCTGCTGGCCGTCCTGGAGAGTCACGAAATCGGACCCCGGGTGTAGGGTCTCGCCGCTCGTGACGTGTCGATCTCGGGCGGCCTGGGCGTTCTCCGTTGTCTCACGGTGACGTCACCATGATCAGTCTCAGACTCGTGGCACTTCCTCGGCTGAGATGGCCATGCCCGAGCACCAGTCGGACCCCTCGCCGCTGCGGGCTCACCATCCGGAGCCGTGATCGCGACGACGGGTCCGGCACGTCGGTCTTGCTCGCTGGGGCACGATATCGGGGCTGCTTCCCGTGCTGCTGATGCCACCGGCCGCCATTGTCGCGATTCCGCTACCAGCGACTCGGCTGTGACCGGAGCGGCGCATGACCCCGAATGGGCTCTGGTCAGGCCCGGTTGCGCCATACCAGGTTGCGCGCACAATGACGCTTATTGGGCCCGCTGGTCTCCTTTCGGGGTGTTCGACAGCCAGCACAGGCTCCCCTGAGGTGACCAATCGACTGCCTGGCAGTCGCGGACGACCCGCTCCACAGTGTCCTCGATGGACGACGTCCACGGCTCAAACCCCGTCTCGCCGATGTCTCCCACGATCATCAGGCCTTCGCGGAGCAGGTAGTCGAGCACGGTGGCGAAGAATCCAGCGAAGCGGTCGCTGTCCTCGGGGACGACCTGGATGGCGTTCCAGATCAGGGTGTCGACCGGGACCCAGTCGTCGAGAGCCCTGTCGAGTGTCGGCGCCACGGCTCGTTCGATCTCGAACAGTTCCGGCGTGGGGGCCACGGCCAGTTCGATCTCACGCAGTTCCCGCGCCCGCGGGTCATCCATCGAGATGCACCCTCAATGCATTCTTGCCGCTTGGGAAGATGTCGATTGTCTCGCCACCCGTCTTGGACGTCTGGCGCCACTGCATCGTCGTGCCGTCTTGCAGCGTGAACACATCGGGAATCTTATCCCCCCGGCCCGGAAGCCGCTGCGCACCTGCGGTCCAGTGGTCGAACAGTGTCCGCAGGTCGGCGACGGTCGACACAGTTTTGACGCCACTGTTCTTGCCTTGGGGCAGCGCGTCGAACGAAGCACGCCAACCTTTGGCACCGTTTTTCGCCGCGAGTTCGATCGCGCGCGAGACCTTGGTCGCTCGTTCTGCGGCGAGGAGCTTCTTCAGTGCGCCACCGGCCACCGGGACAGCGGCCATGCCGTAGAGGGCGCGTTCGAAACCATCGAGTTCCTGCTGGGTGAACGCGTCCTTCCCGACGATTGCCTCGACCGCGCTCTTCATGCTGCCGACCCCGGGAATGAAGTCCGTCACCGTCGACAGGACCGCCGCGACGTCCGGGTTGAGCGAGCCCGACTGAGTCGGGTGGCCGAAGGCTTCGTCGAAGTCGAACTTGATGCCCTTCAGTGACAACCCGCCCACCGGCATCCACGGCGTGGAGGTGAACTTGTCCAGGGTCCGGTTCGCCTCGGCGAGGATCTTGTTCGCCGACTCCAGATCACGCTTGGCTCCGGCGAAATCGCGGTCGGCTTTGGCCATACCGGCGCGGATCTGGATGGCACTCTCGTTCAGCTGAGCCGCGGCCAGCGCGATACCCGCCGCGGTGGCTTCCAAGCCGCGATTGTTGGCTTCCAGCGCGGCCACGTCGACGTGGATGTCCAGCTCCGGGAACGCTTTGACCTGCTCAATGGCGCCCTTGGCGATCGCGACCAGCTTGGGCAGCGACTTCACCACCACCGTCGTCGCGACCGCCGTGTCGCGCACCTGCTGCAATGACTCGTCGAGCTGGTCGAGGGCCTGGTCCACCTGGGCGGCGTCTCCGGAGTCGATCGCCTTGCCGACCGTCTCCAAGGTCTCAGTGGCCTGCTCGAGCGCGTGCCCAGCGACCTGATCGATGCCCTGGCGCAGGTGCCCGAGCACCAGGGCGCCCAGTTCGGTGCGGGCGAGCGACTTGCCCACGGCGAGCGCCGCCTTGGCCCGGTCGGCGGCCTTGCACACCGACAACTCCGGATGCCGGTCGCAGATGCCGGAGGCCTGGGCAGGGCCGGGTATCGCCAGAAGCATCGTGACGATCGCGGCGATGAGGCCGACGATGCCCCCTCGATGCGTGGCCCGAGCACGAAAACGCACTGTTCTCCTTTGATTCCTGATCAGCGGAGAAGACGGTAAGACACGTCCACGGAAGCCCGGCGGCCAACTGGACGATTTGTGTCGGCGGGCACAAGCATGTAACGGAAGCCAAGCAGCGGACGTTGTGAAAGAAATGCAACAAATCTCACTTGAAGAGCGCTGGACCTGAGCTCGTTCCCCGCAATGCGAGCAATTGGAGAATGCGTAGCTCGGTCACAGATTTCGCGGGCTTTGTTCCGGCAACGGTCACCTAACCTGACACGCACGTGCCGGGACCAGAATTCATGCGTGCCAGTCGCGACGTCGTGCGTATGCTGGCGCGATGGACGGGTGGACGACGGTGGACTGGTTCGCAGTACCTGGGCCGACCTGGTACCGGCCCGAGGCGGCCGCTGGCGCTGTCCGAGATCTGGCGGCGTCGGTGTCGGCTGACGGTGCCGCCTTGGCGGTTGGCCGGTTGGTCGACGCAGTCGGCAACGACCATCGCGGGACGCTGTACCCGGCCGCCGTCCCGGCTGTGAGTGTGCTGCTCAGGGTTATCCGGGATCTGCCAGGCAAACCACGTATTGAGGCGTTGGGTGTTATTGGACTGGTGGGGCTGTTTCGCGCCCGAGCCCGGGTACGCCAGCACCCAGGACGATGATGGGCCGCCTGTTGAGGTGACAGAGGCGGCCGAGCGCCAGATCCGCACCTCGGCAGACGTGTTACGTACCGTCGCCGGCGACTGGTCGGACGGCAGCCCCGCCAGGAAGATGGCCAAGGACTTACTGGCACTGCTGGACGCGGGCAGCTGGTCGGATCTGGCGGCCAACCGCTGACCAGAGCGCAATTCCGCACGTCCGTCAGCAGCGGCATCGCAGTCTCGGGCTCGGTGGGCAAGCCGCTGAACGCCTCGACGGCGTCGCCGTCAGAGAAGCGGGCGCCCGCTGTATCCGGTCCCCGCTGCCGGTCCGGGTACACGGCCGCTACGGCTCAGCGGGGCGCGGCTGGACCGAGTTGGGTTTCGTAGTGCAGCATGATCGCGAACAGGTGCCGGGGAGTTGCTCCCGGTCGGCCCGCATTGCGATCGCCACGGCGGTGAGGTTCACCGGGATGGCATCTGCTGCGGCGGCCCGGGTGGCAGCGGTGGTCTTGTCGGCCTGATCGAGCGCGGCCCGGGCGGCGGAGACCAGGGCGTGTCTGCGGGTGACGGGCAGCCAGGTGTCGATCTCGGCCACCGCGTTCGAACCCGGGG
>NZ_QHHW01000046.1:0-60736 GCF_003947325.1 Amycolatopsis sp. WAC 01375 | reverse complement strand
GGTGAGTGGCGATTCGGGTTAGAACCCGAATCGCCACTCACGACCCCCGGCACCGAACCCGCCAAGTTCGCCTTCCCCCTCGACTACCGGACAGCGCCTATCCGTGACGCGGGGCGGCGCGCTGGATCTCGGGGAAGACCTCGCCGACCAGCGTGACCAGTGACTTGCTGAGCAGCGTGTGCACCTGCGCGCGGTCGAGCGAACCGCGGACGAGCCATTCGCGGCCCGCCGCCTTGACCATCCCGCCGAACGCGCGGACCAGCGCGTTCAGCTCCTGCCCGTGTTCACTCTCGCGGGAGAGGCCGACGGCTTCGAGTACCCGGTCGGCCGATTCGCGATCGGCCTCTTCGAGGATCCGTTCGACCTCGAGGTCCCGGCCGATGCCCTCCGGCGCGATCGCGGCCAGCCACATCTTCTCCTGGCTGGTGACCATGTCCAGGAACCAGTCGATGGCGACGTCGGCGCGCAGTTCGAGCGGGCCCTCCGGCAGGATGTCGACGGCGAGCCTCGGCACGGTCAGCGCGCGGCGGATGATCTCCAGGTACAGCTCACGTTTGGTGCCGAAGTAGTGGTTGATCAACCCCCTGGCGACCCCGGCCGCCGCCGCGATGTCCGAAGTGGACACTTCCGAGTAGGGACGGTCCGCGAAAAGGCGGGCCGCGCAGGCGAAGATCTGCTCCTTGCGTTCGTCCGGTTCCAGTCTCCGCCATCTCGGCGCCGGCTCGGTGGTCATGCGGTCAATCTTCCCACGATCGATTCAGCCCGGCCGCACAACGGCCGTATTGCTGTGACATGAAAAAGCAAAGTGTCAGTTAATCCGGCGTGTACCGTCTGTTGGCCCGCTGGTCTTTACCGTCTTCATTCAGGTGGCATGCCGTGCGCGCTGTCGGGGCGCGTTTGCCTCCTACCGGCCCGGCCTGGCGAGTAACCCCCCCTAGCTCGCCAGGCCCGGGCCTTCTTACGAGCCTGTTGGCGGAGCTGAGGACGGCCTCGTCGAATGGACCCGACGCGTGAACCCGCCTTTACCGTGGCGGGCGTTCGGCGGGCAGGAGCAGCGTGAACGTCGCCGGCGACGGGCTGGTCAGCCGCAGCCGCCCGCCTTCAGCCTCGGCGAGGCTCCGCGCCAGCCGCAGCCCGATCCCATGCCCTTCGCGCTCTTCGGACCGTTCCCCGGTCACGAACGGATCATGACCGTCCTCGATCGTGCCCTCGTCGCTCACGTCGATGGCCAGCGCGTCCCCGGCGTCTCGGGCGAGGACGGTGACCGTGCCGCGTCCGTGCGTCGCCGCGTTGTCGAGCAGCACGGCGAGCACCTGCCGTACGGCCGCGTCCGCCGCCCGCGCCGGCAGGGCCTCGCGTCCGCTGATCCGCAGCGCGCGGCCGCGTCCGGCGAGCAGGCCGTGCCAGGTCTGGCGGACCTCTTCGAAAAGTTTGCCGAGGTCGAGCAGCGCACGCGGCGCCCTGGTCTGTTTGGCCAGCGCCAGCAGGTCGTCGATGGTGCGTTCCAGCCGGTCGGCCGACGCGATGCCGTCGCGGATCGTCGCGTAGGGGTCGCGATCGGGGCTCTCCAGCGCCGCCTCGAGTTGCAGGCGCAGGCCGGTCAACGGCGTCCGCAGCTGGTGGGAGGCGTCGGAGGAGAAGGTCCGCTCGCGTTCCAGTGTCTCGCCGATCCGCTCGGACGTGACGTCGAGCGCCTCGGCGACCTGATCGATCTCGCGGACCCCCGTCCGGCGGGCGCGGGCGGTGAAGTCGCCCTCGCCGAGGCGTTCGGCGGTGGCGGCCAGATCCTCCAGCGGCCGCGCCAGCCGGGTGGCGATCCGGCGCCCGATCAGCCAGCTGGCCCCGATCGCGAGCCCGGCGAGCACGATCATCTTGATCCAGGTCAGCCGGATCTGGGCGTCCAGTTCGGACCGGGGGTGGGCGGCGCGGACCACGCCGACCAGCGACTGCCCGCTGAGCACCGGGACGGCAAGGACGACCTCGTCTTCGCGCGTCCCGGTCGCCATGTCGGTGTAGTGCGCTTCGCGGACGTATCGGTCTTCGCTGGCCGGGCCGTTACCGGCGAGGAGCCTGCCGGTCGGGGTGTAGACCGCGACCCTGATCCCGCGGATGTGGTCCTTGTCCGGTTTGATCGGCCGGAGCTCCGGGACCCGGCCGTTGGCGAGATCGCCGGTCACGTCGAGCACGACCGTGTCGGCGACCCGTTCGAGGTCGTGGGTCGAGTTGCCCTCGTGGAATCTGGCGACCGCGATGGCCAGCGGGGCTCCGAAGAGGGTGATCGCCAGCACCGCGGCCAGCACGGTGAGGGTGACGATCCGGCGGCGCACGGACAGAGTGTGGCCGACGAGGGAGAGGATCACCCACTCGACGCGATATTTTGCCGTCCGTTGACCTGAGATCAAGGCGATGTTGACCCCGTTCGCTTTACCTTGGGGCCATGCGCCGACGTGCCGCCGTCATGGCAGGCCCGGGGCCCGGATCCGTCCCCCTCGTCCGGTTCGCCGTCCCGGGCGAGTGTGTGGCCGTGCTGCCCGCCGGAAGTGGCGACGCCCCCGCCGGTTCTCCCGATGTCGGAGTGCTGCTCAGGCGCGGGAACCTCTTCGGCCATCTCACCGTCGGGCAGAACGTCGTGCTGGCGGGAAGGCTCGCCGGCCGCCGCTCCCTGCGCGACGCCGGCGACCTGCTCGAACTGGTCGGACTGGCAGGCCGAGGTGATACCTATCCGGACACGCTGTCGCCGCTGGAAGGCGCGCGGGCCGGGGTCGCCGTCGCGCTGGCCGGAGCGCCCGGGGTCGTCGTCGCCGACGAACCGGCAGGCGAACTCGACGGGCTCGCCGCGCTCGAACTCATGGATCTGCTGTGCGCGGTCGCGGCCCGCGGGACGGCCGTCGTCGTGGCGACCCGTGACCACGAGATCGCCGCGGCGGCGCACCGGATCGTGAGAGTGGCGTGACGCCGCCACTGGTCCGCACCGACGAGCTGGCGCACACCTACGGTTCCGGCCTGACCGCGGTGGTCGCCGTGCACGGCGTCACCTGCGTGATCCGCGCGGAGACCCGCGCGGTCGTGACCGGCAGGGCCGGTGCCGGGAAGACCACGCTGCTGCACGTGCTCGCCGGGATGAAGAAGCCGACGGCGGGCACCATCGAGTGGCCCGCGTTCGAGCCGTCGCCGCCGGGGCCCGACCTGATCGGGCTGGTGCTGCAGGACGGCGGGCTGCTGCGCGATCTCGACGTCCGGCTCAACGTCGCCCTGCCGCTGGTCCTCGCGGGCCGCACCGGCACCGCGGTCCGCGACGCCGTCGACGGCGCGCTGGAGCTCGTGGGCCTCGCCGGTTTCGCCAAGAAGGCGCCTCGCGACCTGACCGGTGAGCAGATCCGGCTCGCCGTCCTGGCCAGGGCGCTCGCGCCCGCACCGAAACTCATCCTCGCCGACGACCCGGCGGGCTGGCTGGACCAGCGCGCGGGGGAGCGGCTCCTCGGCAGGCTCGTGCAGGCCGCGGACCGGCTGGCCGCCGGACTGCTGGTGGCCACCGCCGAACCGGCCCCGGCCGGGCTGTTCGGCGAACAGTGGGCGATGGTCGACGGGAAGCTGGTGCGGGACCGATGATGGCGGCGATGGCGTTGTGGGTCGGCGGGCTCGCGCGCGTGCGCCCCGCCAGGCTCGGCGTGCCCGCGGCCGGGGTCGCGATCGTGACCACGTTGCTCGCGGTGCACGGCTTGACGGGGACTCTGGCGCCGCGATGGGTGCCCGCGATGGTGCTCGTGGTGCTGCTGGCCACTCCTTCGGCGCGGGTGCTGCGGGCGGATCAGGACCTGCTGCGCGCCCGCGGGGCCACCGGCGGGCAGGTACTCGGGCTGGCCGCCGCCGAAGCCACGGCCTCGGGGCTGGCCGGCGGCCTGGTCGGGGTCGCCCTGTCACTGGCTTGTGGTTTCTCGACCGGCTCCGGCGTAGCGCTCGTCCGGGAAATCGTTCTCTTGCTGCTCGCCGGGACGCTCGTCGCGGCGCTCGCCGTCCTGCCTCCGGTGCTGCGCGAGTGGTATTTCGTCCCGGCCGACGACGGGCCGCCATGGTGGTCGCCCTACGGCCTCGACTTCCTCCTGCTCGCGCTCGCCTTCGTCTGGCCGCTGTTCGGCTGGGCAGGCGGCACGATGCTGTTGTGGCGGTTGGTGGAGCTGGGGCTGCGGAAGGGAAAGCGGGCGATCGGCGGAATACTCCGGCCGCTCGTCTCGGGGCTGGCGGGCGTGCTCGCGCTGTCCATTTCGTGGCGGAGCGCGCTGCTGGCGCGGTCGGTGGTGCTGGTCGCGCTGGCCGTGGCGTTCGCCATCTCGACCGTCTTGACCAAGGACGGCTGCGGCGAGGCCAAGGTCGACCTGATCGTGTCGCTGATCCTCGCCGCCGCCGCGGCCGGGCCGTCGTTCGGGGCGGCGCTCAACGAACGCCGCCGCGACCTGCTGATCGTGAGCACGCTCGGCGGGAAACGGCGGCAGGTGGCGGCGTTCATCGCGGGTGACGCGCTGGTGGTCGCCGGCGGGGGCCTGCTCGGAGGGCACCTGCTCGGCATCCTGTTCGTCGTCCTCGCGCGCCTGGAACGAGTGCCTCCGCCGCACGGGTACTTCGGACTGCTGGCGGCGGTGGTGATCGTTTCGTGCGTGGCGGCGTCGGCGCGGATCGCGCAGCTCGCCGCCCGCGACGAGGTCTCCGACCTGCGCGATTACTAGGCCGTGTCCTGTAAGTCATGTTCGCGGTCTTCGCGCCCAGGTGGTTCCTGACGGCACGGGCGGATGCGGCCGAGTACGACCCGGTACGAGGCCGATCCGCCCGCACCGTCAGGAACCACCTGGATCACGAAGCCCATCGAACAGACTTACCGGACACGACCTAACCTTCAAAGGGCTGTTCGAGGCGGTACCCGTGGCCGCGCAAGGTCGAAATCCGCGGCGCCTGCTCAGGCGTGGGCGCCGACTCGGTCAGTTTCCGGCGCAGCGCGGCGATGTGCACGTCCAGGGTCTTCGTGGAGCCGTACCAGTGCGCGTCCCACACCTCCGACATCAGGGTGTCCCGGCTGACCGCGACACCCGGCTGCTCGGCCAGCCGGGCGAGCAGGTCGAACTCCTTGGCCCGCAACGGGATCTCCCGTCCACCGACACTGACCCGCCGTCCGGCGGTGTCCACTCGCAGATGGCCGACGGCGATCGAGGGCTTGCTTTCGGGCGGAGCCGTCCCGCGCCGCAGATGCGCCCGCACCCTGGCGAGCAGTTCACCGAGGCGGATGGGTTTGGTGAGGTAGTCGTCGGCGCCTGCCTCCAGGCCCACGACGACGTCCATCTCCTCCTGCCGGGCGGTCAGGATGACCAGGACGGCGCCGGGCAGCTCCGCCCGCAGCCGACGGCAGACCTCGACCCCGTCCAGATCCGGCAGGCCGAGGTCGAGCAGGACGAAGTCGATGTCGCCCTCCGCCGCGGCCGCGAGTGCGGTGCGGCCGTCGCGCTGCCAGGAAACCTCGTAGCCGTGCAGACGGAGCGTCGATTCGAGGACACCGCCGATCGCGTCGTCGTCTTCGACCACCAGCAGTTTCGGCATGCGGGGCAGCTTAACCGTTGAACACTGTTCTTTTCGGCTGAGACGTTACGAACACCACCTCTTCCGTAACAGAGCGCTAACGGTTCCTTCGATATGTCCATAAAGGACAGAGCGCGGCCGCCGCGAGACACAACCAGGCGAACACGTCACCGACATGGCCGTACACGGTCTGTGTTCGCGACTGGACCGGAAGATCCGCGACGAGCGTCTGCTGATCCGTGCGGTAGTAGTCGGCATGCCCGAGCACACGCCCTTGGCTGTCCACGGCTGTGGAATTCCCGTGGGTGGAGTGCCGGAAGAGCGCGTAACCGTTCTCCACCGCGCGGAAGGTGGCCTTTTCCGCGTGCAGCGAGCCGAATCCCGGCCAGTCGTTGGCGGGGACGAGCATGAGCGAGGTTCCCTTGTCCGCGGCCTGGCGCATCAGGCCCGGGAAGTCCGCGTCGTAACAGATGACCGTCGCGAGCCGTCCGTACGGCGAATCCGCGCCTGCGACGATGCCCGGACCGGGAGTCATCGGTTCCATCGGCGTGGGATGCGTCTTGTCGTAGGTCCACGACACCTCGCCGGTCGGCCCGACGAGCACGGCCAGGTTGCGGATGTAAGGCGCCTGCGCGGTGTAGAGCGCGTACGCGAGGCCGACGTGGATGCCCGCTTGTTTCGCTTCGGCGCCGACCCGGCTGAGCAGTGCCGCCTGATCGCGTTCCAGCACCCTGGCGTGCGTTTCCGGCCAGAGCACGATCTTCGCCCCCGCGGACGCCTGCTGCCGGGTCCTGGCCACGAGATCCTCGGTGACCGGGGCGAAGGCGGCGCCGACCGCGGCCGGATCCGCCGCGCCGACCTCCTGTGCTCGCCAATATTTCACCCCGATCCGCTCCAGTGCGTCGGAACTCGACCGGTCGGCCTCGGCCGAGGGACTGATCCCCGCGATCCGCACCGTCTTCGTCGTGGGAGCGTCGAACAGCAACCGCGCGCCACCGGCGGCGAACACCAGGCCGAGCAGGCAAACGTGGACGAGGACCGTGCGCTTGGCCCGCGGCCACCCCTCCGCCCAAACCGTGTTCGCGACCGAGGCGAACCACGCGAGGACGAAGGTGAGGCCGTATACGCCGGTCACAGACGCCGTCTGGAGCAGCGGCAGATTCCCGGACTGGGTGCTGCCGAGCGCGCCGAAATCCCCGAAGCCGGTGATCACCGTGAAGAGGTACTCGCCCGCGACGAGCGTCACCGGGAACACCAATGTCCTCAACACCCCGGCACGGTCGGCGAGCAGGCGATCGGCCAGGAACGCCGTCGTCTGCAAAACCGCGAGCAGGGTGAACGTGAGCAGCGCGGAGAGCACGAACAGCAGGCCGGTGACACCGAGCCAGAAGAGTTGCCCGATCAGCAGGGACAAGCCCACCATCAGGATCGCGCGCCGCACGGGCACCTGACGGGCGTAGCGGAGCAGGAAGACGGGGAACACCCACGTTGCGAGCGGGACGTTCCAGTCGGTGTGGACGGCGAGCAGGAGCAGCGCTGTGCCCAGCCACCAGAGCAGCCGTGGTTTCATGCCGCGAACGGTAGGAAACCACGGCCGCCCCGACAGCGGACCTTGGGCAGCGAGTGCCCCTTACTTTCGTCAGGAAACGTGGTCCCGGTAGGCCGTGATGGTCTCCGCGAGCACTTCGCCACCGGGACGGCGCCAGAGATCGGCGTCGAACACCTCGACCTCGATCGGCCCGGTGTACCCGGCTGCCTCGACGCAGGCCTTCAGGTGCCGGTGGTCGATCGGGCCGTCACCGGGCAGCGCCCGGCCGAGCAGGGTGTCGGTCAGCGGTACCTTCTGGTCGCAGACGTGGAAGCCGGCGATCCGCCCGGCCGCCGCGGCGATCGACTCCTCGATCCGCGGATCCCACCACACGTGGAACTCGTCGACGATCACGCCGACCTGCTCGGCCGGATGTTCCAGCGCGATCGCCAGCGCCTGCTCCACAGTGGACAGGACGGAACGTTCGGCGCACTGCATGGGGTGCAGCGGTTCCAGACCGAGGCGGACCCCGCGCTCACCGGCGTACGGCGCCAGTTCGCCGACCGCGTCCGCGACCCGCTGCCGCGACGACGCCAGGTCGCCGTTCACCCCGCCCACGACCAGGACGAGGACGTCGGCGCCCAGCGCGGCGGCTTCGTCGATCGCCTCCCTGGTCTGCGCGACACCGTCCACAGGAGACCCTTCCGGGGTGATCCCGGTGAAGAAACCGCCACGGCACAACGACGACACGCCGACGTCGTACTCCTTGAGCAGCCGCGCGGTCTCTTCGACGCCGGTCTCGGCGACCTTGTCCCGCCACAGGCCGATCCAGCGGACACCCGCCTCGGCGCAGCCCGCGACGGCTTCCGGCAGCGACCACGCCTTGGTGGTGATCTGGTTCAGGCTCAACCGGTCCATCAGGCCACCCCCGCCGCGGCGAGCAGCGGACGCATCCGCGCGACGGCGAGATCCGGGTCGGCGAACGCCCCGGCGGCGTCGGCCAGGCGCAGCAGTTCGGCCAGATGCGTGATGGACCGGGCCGACTCGCGGCCGGCGACCATCCGGAAGTGCTCCTGGTGCCCGTTGAGGTAAGCGAGGAACACGACACCGGTCTTGTAGTTCCTGGTGGGTGCACGGAAGATGGCGCGGCTCAGCGCCACCGTCGGGTCCAGCAGGCCGTGGAAACCCGCTTTGTCGCCTTTGTCGAGCCGGGCGAGCGCGGCGCCGGCGACCTGCGCGACGGCGTCGAAAATGCCCAGAAGTGCTTCGCTGTGGCCCTGATCGTCCCCGGCGATCAGTTCCGGGTAGTTGAAGTCGTCGCCGGTGTAGCACTTGACGCCTTCGGGTAGCGCCCGGCGGAACTCGGTCTCGATCGACGCGTCGAGCACCGAGACCTTGACCCCGGCGATCACGTCGGCGTGCTCGGCACAGAGCCTGCCCAGTTCCTTGGCGGCCTCACGGACGTCACCGTGGCCCCAGTACCCCGCCAGTGCCGGGTCGAACTGCTCGCCCAGCCAGTGCAGCAGGACCGGACGGTCGGCGCCGGAGAGCAGTTTCCCGTACGCGGCATGGTAATCCGCGGGGCCGGACGCCGACGCGGCCAGCGCGCGGCTGGCCATCACGACCGGGATCGCCCCGGCCTCGCCGACCAGGTCGAGCTGTTCGCGCCAGGCGTCCACAATGGACTCGGCGGTGGTCTCCCCGCCGGGAAGCTGATCGGTGCCGACGCCCGCCACCCACGGCCGTCCGGCGGCGAGCGCCCCGGTGCGCCGGATGAGCTCCTTGGTGGTGTCCCAGTCCAGGCCCATCCCGCGCTGTGCGGTGTCCATCGCTTCGGCCACGCCGAGACCGCAGGACCACAGGTGCTCGCGGAAGGCGAGCGTGGTGTCCCAGTCCAGCACGGCGCCTTCTTCGGGATCGGCGGGGGCGAGCGGGTCGGCGACGACGTGTGCTGCCGCGTAAGCGATCCGGGAGGTCGGCGGCGAGGCCGGTTTCGCGGGCGTTTCCGCCCCTCGCGGCGTCCACTCCACCAGGCCGCCGTCGGCGGTGGGCAGGGCGATCAAGGTCATCGGGTCTCCGTGGCACGGGGTGAGAAAGCGCTTTCTCGTGCCACGTTAAGTCACCTCGTGGGCCGCACACAAGGGTTTCAGCGAGCGGGAGCGGCGGTGCTGCGACGCAGGACGACCTCGCCGGACATCCGCACCATCCGCGGCCGGGTGCCGGGGGCGGCCTTGAGTGCCAGGTCCATGGCCCGCTCGCCCAGCTTCTCCAGTGGCAGCGCGACCGTGCTCAGCGCCGGCGTGAGATCGCGCACTACCGGGATGTCGTCGAAACCGGCGATCGACATCTCGCCGGGGATGGAGACGCCGGCGTCGCGCAGCGCCGACATCGCGCCGATGGCCATCACGTCGGTCACCGCGAACACGCAGGTCGGCCACTGTTTCCGCGGCCGGGCGAGGATCTTCTCCATCGCCTCGTAGCCGCCGTCGCGGGTGAACGCCGCCTCGGCGATGTCGTCCTCGGCCAGCTCGACGCCCTGCGCCAGCAGTTCCGCGGCGAAACCGTCGAGACGGTCTACGACGGTGGTCAGGCTCCTCGGCCCGGCGAGCGCGGCGAACCGGCGGTGCCCCATGCCCAGCAGTGCCTTCGCCAGTTCGGTGCCGCCGCCCCGGTTGTCGGGCTGGACGGTGTCCACTTTGAGCCCGCGGTGCCTGCTGACCGCGGCGACATGCCCGCCGCCGCGCCGGTACGGTTCGAGTTCGGCGGCCATCGCCTTTTCCCACGCCTTGTCTTCGAACGCGGAACCGATCAGCAGAATGGCCGACGCGCGCTGGGCACGCAGCGTCGAAACGTAGGCGACCTCCTTGGCCGGATCGCGGAACGTGCTCGCGAGCATCACCAGAAGATCGTTTTCACTCGCCACCCGCATGACCCCGCCGGCGATCGCGGCGAAATACGGATCGCCGACGTCGTGACAGATCACGCCTACGGTGGGCTGTGAGCCACCGGCCAATGCCTGAGCGTGAGCATTGGGGGTATAGGACAGCTCGGAGGCCGCGGCGATCACTCGTTCGCGGAGATCCCCTCGGACGGTGGCGGTGCCGTTGAGTACGCGGGACGCGGTCGCGAGCGAGACGTCCGCGGTGCGGGCCACATCTTCCAGCGTCACGTGGGGGCGGGCCTTCATCGATCCTCCAAGCTGGCGTTTGGGGCATAGTGGCGGACATGCTCGGCCTTTATCCGGAAATCGAACCTTACGTCCAAGGGATGTTGCCTGTCGGTGACGGCAACGAGATCTATTGGGAGGAATGCGGCGACCCCGATGGCAAGCCGGTGATCTTCCTGCACGGCGGCCCCGGAAGCGGTTCGAGCGCCAGACATCGCAGACTGTTCGATCCCGCGCGGTACCGGATCGTGCTTTTCGACCAGCGCGGCTGCGGGCGCAGCACGCCGAACTGCGCCACGCCGGAAGCGGATCTCATCGTCAACACGACGTGGCATCTGGTCGCCGACATCGAGCGGTTGCGCGAGCATCTCGACATCGAACACTGGATGGTGTTCGGCGGCTCGTGGGGGAGTGTGCTCGGGCTGACCTACGCCGAAACCCACCCCGGGCGGGTCACGGAACTCGTCCTCCGCGGCGTGGCCACCTTGCGGGTGAAGGAACTGCAATGGCTCTACGGCGGGGGAGCGGCGTACCTCTTTCCCGAGGCGTGGTCGCGGTTCCTGGCGCCGGTGCCGTTCTCGCGCCGTCAGGAGAACCTCATCGAGGTGTACCACGAACTGCTGAGCCATCCGGATCCCGCCGTGCACGGGCCCGCCGCGATCGCGTGGAGCCGCTGGGAGGGGGAAACGGTCAAACTGCGCCCGCGGGACGAGGTGATCGACGGGTTCACCGATCCCTCGTTCGCCCTCGCGATCGCGAGGATCGAGAACCACTACTTCCGCCACGGCGGCTGGCTGGCCGAGGACCAGCTGCTGCGCGACGCCGGGAAGCTCCGGGACATCCCGTGCGTTCTGGTCCAGGGACGCTACGACGTGGTCACCCCGGCCATCACCGCGTGGGAGCTCAGCCAGGTGCTGCCGACCGCGGAACTGAAGATGGTCGGCGACTCGGGTCACGCGTTCGACGAGCCCGGCACCCTGCACGAGTTGATCAGCGCGACCGACCGATTCGCGTCAGACTGGCAGGGCGCCGGTACACGCCAGGACGAGGAGAGGAACGCAGACATGCTTTTCGGTGACGAGCACGTCCGTCGCTACGAAGAGACCGACGGCGAGGTGGGCCACGACTGGGAGAAGGGCGCGCCCTGCCTCGTCCTCACCACCAAGGGCCGCAAGACCGGCGAGGACCGCAAGTTCGCGCTGATCTACCAGTTCGACGACGACGGCAACCCGGTGATCGTGGCGTCCAAGGGCGGCGCGCCGGAGGACCCGGGCTGGTACAAGAACCTGCAGGCCAACCCCGAGGTCAAGGCCCAGGTCAAGGCGGACAGGTTCACTGCGCGGGCCCGGACCCTGGAGGGTGAGGAGCGCGCGAAGCTGTGGGAGAAGCTCGCCGCCGTCTGGCCGGACTACAACGAGTACGCGAAGAAGACCGACCGTGAGATCCCCGTGGTGGTCCTCGAGCGCGTGTGATCCGCGCCGCGTTCGCGCGTGGTTTCAGCCGAACCGGGCCTGGTTCGGCTACGAATTACGTCCATGGTGCTGAGACCCCGTGAACGCTGGACCGCGCTGAGCCCCGTTTCGGGTGACCTGCTGACGTTCCGCCAGATGATCGCCTTCGGCCGGCGCTTCGCCCGCGCCGGCCGGGGCGCCTGGTACAGCCTCGCGATCAACGTCGTCTGGCCGTTCCTGGTGCTGTTCACCCGGTTCCGGGTGCGCGGCGGCGAGCACCTGCCCGCGTCGGGTGGCTTCCTGGTCGCGTCGAACCATCTGTCCTTCGCCGACCCGACGACCGTGACGGCGTACTGCCTCGCGCACGGCCGCGTGCCGCGCTACCTGGCGAAGGCGAGCCTGTGGGACGCGCCCGTCATCGGCTCGGTCATGCGCTCCGGCAAGCACATCCCCGTCTACCGCGGGGCGGCCACCGCGTCGGACGCGTACCGCGACGCCGTCAAAGCCGTCCGTGAGGGTGAATGCGTCGCCATCTTCCCGGAAGCCACCTTCACGGATCACCCGGACGGGTGGCCCATGCGCGGCAAGACCGGAATCGCGCGGATCGCGCTGGAGACAGGGGTCCCGGTGATCCCGCTGGCGAACTGGGGCACGCACCACCTGCTGCCGTCCGACGCCGTGCTCCCGCGCGCCTTCCCACGCAAGACCGTGAACCTGGTCGCCGGTCCGCCGGTGGATCTCTCGGACCTCGTGACGCACACACCGTCGCGTGAGGTGCTGGAGGAGGCGACCGAACGGATCATGACCGCGGTGACCGACCTGCTGATCGGGATCCGCGGCTCCCGCCCTGAGTAGGCAGTCTCACCCTTCGGATCGTCCCGGTCAGGGGTAGGTTTCGAAGTATGAGCGCACATTATGACGTCGTTGTCCTGGGCGCCGGGGTCGGCGGTTACGTGGCCGCCATCCGGGCGTCGCAACTGGGGCTGAGCGCGGCGGTCGTGGAGGAGAAATACTGGGGCGGGGTCTGCCTCAACGTCGGGTGCATCCCGTCGAAGGCACTGCTGCGCAACGCCGAACTCGCGCACATCGTGACCAAAGAGGCGAAATCATTCGGGATCCAGGTCGAAGGCAAGGTCAGCTTCGACTACCAGGCCGCCTTCGACCGCAGCCGCAAGGTCGCGGACGGTCGCGTCAAGGGCGTGCACTTCCTGATGAAGAAGAACAAGATCACCGAATACGACGGGCACGGCACCTTCGTCGACGCCAACACCATCGAGGTCAACGGCGAGCGGGTCACCTTCGACAACTGCGTGATCGCCACCGGCGCCACCGCGCGCCTGCTGCCGGGAACCACGCGCAGCGACCGCGTGGTCACCTACGAACAGCAGATCATGGAAAACGAACTGCCGGAAAGCATCATCATCGCCGGCGCGGGCGCGATCGGCGTCGAATTCGCCTACGTGCTGCACAACTACGGCGTGAAGGTGACCATCGTCGAATACCTCGACCGCATGGTCCCGCTCGAGGACGCCGAGGTCTCCGCCGAGCTCGCGCGTCGCTACCGGAAGCTCGGCATCGAGGTACTGACCTCCACGAAGGTCGAGACGATCGACGACACCGGCGAGCAGGTCTTGGTGACCGTGTCGAAGAACGGCGAACAGCGCGTCCTGGAAGCGGACAAGGTGTTGCAGGCCATCGGTTTCCAGCCGCGGGTCGAGGGATACGGCCTGGACAAGACCGGCGTGGAACTGACCGACCGCGGCGCCATCGCCATCGACTCGCGCGGTCGCACCAACGTCCCGCACATCTTTGCTATCGGCGACGTCACCGCGAAACTGATGCTCGCGCACGCGTCGGAGTCCATGGGCGTCGTCGCCGCCGAAACCATCGCCGGCGCCGAGACCATGGAACTCGACTTCGTGATGATCCCGCGCGCGACCTACTGCCAGCCGCAGATCGCCAGCTTCGGCTGGACCGAAGAACAGGCCCGCGAAAAGGGCTTCGACGTCCAGGTGGCGAAGTTCCCCTTCACCGCCAACGGAAAGGCACACGGCCTCGGCGAAGCCGTCGGCTTCGTGAAGATCCTGAGCGACGCCACCCACGGCGAGCTGCTGGGCGCGCACCTGATCGGCCCCGAGGTGACCGAACTGCTGCCGGAGCTCACCTTGGCGCAGCAGTGGGACCTGACGGTGCACGAGATTTCGCGGAACGTGCACGCTCACCCGACTTTGGGGGAAGCGGTCAAGGAAGCCGTGCACGGTCTTGCGGGACATATGATCAACATGTAGGTCCTCGTGAGTGGTAAGTGTCGTTCTGGCGAGCCTCGGCCCAGGCTGAGGCGGGCCGGTGTGTCGTGAAGGGCCCCTTTGAGACCTTCGACGTCTCATAGGGGCCCTTCACGACATCCCCACGACCGCGAAAGCTCACGTGAGCGCCTCTGGCCGGAGTCCTTCACGGACCGGCCTGGCATCAACCGCAGCCGGAACCACATAGGTACCTAAGACACCCTTGGCTCTAACGACCCAAAACACCCACGACCCACCCGACCACACCTCACGCGTCACTTTCGCCTCAAGTGGCCGAAAGTCCGCTCTTCCCGCGTCGCACCGGAAGGTCTTCCCGTTGCGCGGTGTGCGCTGTGGATTTTCTTACCGCGCAACGGATTCGGCCGTTCGGCGCAGTGACTTGGCGGAAATCCGTTTCGTGCTTAATCTCAAAGGGACGAAGGCGAGGAGGTGCCTGTTGACCACCCGTACGGATCGCACCGCCGCTGTCCGCATCGCCTGGGCCGCGACCAAGCTGACCAGAGCGGGCAGACACCCCATCGCCATCGGCAGACTCGCCGCCACCGTCGGCATGGCCCCGGACGAAGCCCACCGCCTGATGGATCTGATGGGTTTCGTCATCCGCGACGGCCTGGTCGTGATGGACCGCGGCTCGCGCCCGGCCGAGCGCGCGGGCTCCGACCGGTACCGGGTCGACCTGTTCCTGCTGGCCGTCGCCACCGGTGAACCGGTGCACGCGGATTCGGTCTGCCCGGCGACCGGAGCACGCGTCCGCGTCCACTTCACCCGCGAGAGGGTCTTGAGCGTCGATCCGCCGCACGCCGTCGTCGCCGCGTCGCGGCTGTCCGGGATCGACCTCGCGCTCGGCCAGGACTACGTCGAGGCGCTGGTCTGCACGCAGTTCTTCGCGTCGAAGGAGGCGGCCTCGGGCTGGCTGCTGGAGAACATCGACGGCCGGGTCCTGTCCGTACGCGACTATCTGGCGCACACCCGGCGGATGGTCGCGGCGCTGGAGTCCTGGCCGACGCTCTGAGCGTCGGCAGGTGAACCCGCGTCCGCGATCGACGTCGGCAGGGCGCAATCTGGTCTTTCACGTCGTGAAGGTGGTGAAGGCGCCCTGCCACCGCGATAGCGGGGCCTTCGGCCGGGCGGGTTCACGCCTATGGTCACGTTCCGGGCAAGACCTCGGCTCCGCCCACAGCCCCTGAAGACACCGGGCTTGTACCTGGTCGCGAGGCATCCGGGGCGATTCGTTAGCCTTTGACGTCGGCGAAAAGCCGTCGAATCGCAGAATCGTGATGCCGAAGGAGAGCACCCGCAGTGCTTCGCACCCACAAAGCCGGCACCTTGCGTGCCGAGCACGCCGGTCAGACGGTCACCCTCACCGGATGGGTGGCTCGGCGGCGCGATCACGGCGGCGTCATCTTCATCGATCTGCGCGATGCCGGCGGCGTGAGCCAGATCGTCTTCCGCGAAGGCGAAATGGCCGAGCGCGCCCACCAGCTGCGCTCCGAATACTGCGTCCGCGTCGTCGGCGAGGTCTCGAAGCGCCCCGAGGGCAACGCCAACGCCGAGATCCCCACCGGTGAGATCGAGGTGCTGGTCACCGAGCTCGAGGTGCTGTCCGAGGCCGCCGTGCTGCCGTTCCCGATCGACGACCGGGTCGACGTCGGTGAGGAGGTGCGCCTCAAGCACCGCTACCTCGACCTGCGCCGCAGCGGCCCCGCGGCCGCGATGCGCCTGCGCAGCGAGGTCAACCGCGCCGCCCGCGAGGTGCTGCACGCGCAGGAGTTCGTCGAGGTCGAGACCCCGACGATGACCCGTTCCACCCCCGAGGGCGCTCGCGACTTCGTGGTCCCGGCCCGGCTCAAGCCCGGTTCCTGGTACGCGCTCCCGCAGTCACCACAGCTGTTCAAGCAGCTGCTCATGGTCGGCGGGCTCGAGCGGTACTACCAGATCGCGCGCTGCTACCGGGACGAGGACTTCCGCGCCGACCGGCAGCCGGAGTTCACCCAGCTCGACATCGAGATGAGCTTCGTCGAGCAGGACGACGTCATCGCCCTCGGCGAGGACATCGTGACGGCGCTGTGGAAGCTGATCGGGGCCGAGATCCCCCGGCCGTTCCGGCGCATCTCCTACGCCGAGGCGATGGAAAAGTACGGTTCGGACAAGCCGGACCTGCGCTTCGACCTCGAGCTCACCGACATGACGGCGTTCTTCGCCGACACCCCGTTCCGTGTGTTCCAGGCGCCGTACGTCGGCGCCGTCGTGATGGCGGGCGGGGCCGACCAGCCGCGCCGCACCCTCGACGCCTGGCAGGACTTCGCCAAGCAGCGTGGGCACCGCGGGCTCGCGTACATCCTGGTGAACGAGGACGGCACGCTCGGCGGCCCGGTCGCGAAGAACCTGTCGGAGAAGGAGCGCGAGACGGTCGCCGAAGCCGTCGGCGCCAAGCCCGGCGACTGCGTCTTCTTCGCCGCGGGCAAGGCCGCCGACGCGCGGGCCCTGCTGGGCGCCACCCGCCTGGAGATCGGCAGCCGTCTCGGCCTGATCGACGAGAACGCCTGGTCGTTCGTCTGGGTCGTCGACTTCCCGATGTTCATCTCGGCCGAGGAGTCCGACGACGTCGCCGTCGGCGGCGGCAAGTGGAAGGCGCTGCACCACGCCTTCACCTCGCCGACCCCGGAGTGGATCGGCAAACTCGCCGACGACCCCGGCAACGCGCTTGCCTACGCCTACGACATCGTCTGCAACGGCAACGAGATCGGCGGCGGCTCGATCCGTATCCACCAGCAGGAACTGCAGAAGCAGGTCTTCGAGCTGATGGGCCTCGGCGAGGAGGAGGCGCAGGAGAAGTTCGGCTTCCTGCTCGACGCCTTCGCCTTCGGCCCGCCGCCGCACGGCGGGATCGCGTTCGGCTGGGACCGGATCGTCATGCTGCTGGCCAAGGCCGAGTCGCTGCGTGACGTGATCGCGTTCCCGAAGACCGGCGGCGGGTTCGACCCGCTGACCGCCGCTCCCGCGCCGATCACGGCGGAGCAGCGCAAGGAAGCGGGCATCGACGCCAAGCCCGCGCCGCCCGTCAAGAACTGATGCTCCACCTCAGGGCCGTGTGCCCGCCGGACCGGACCGAGGAAGCGATCCGGATCCTGCGGGCACACTCCGGGACCGCGCACCTCGTCGTGCATCACGGGGTGGCGGTCGCGCCCGAGGGCGACCTGATCGAAGCGGACATCGCCCGGGAGGCGACCGACGAGATCATCGAGTCGCTGTGCGGACTCGATCTCGACCACACCGGCGGCATTACGCTGGAAGCGCTGGACACCGCGGTGTCCGACGCCGCGGACAAGGCTGAGGAAGCCGCGCCGGGCGAAGGCGCGGACGCCGTCGTGTGGCAGGAACTCGTCGGCCGCTCCGGCGAGGAGTCCCGGCTCACCTGGACGTTTCAGGCGTTCCTGACCATCGCTTGCCTGCTGGCGTCGGTCGGGGTGCTCACCAACTCGTCGGTCACGATCGTCGGCGCCATGGTCGTGGGGCCGGAATTCGGCCCGCTCGCGGCCATCGCCGTCGGGTTGGTGCTCCGGCGGGGAGATCTCGTGAAGCAGGGCGCCGTCGCGCTGCTCGGCGGCTTCCCGATCGCGATGGTGATCACCCTCGGTGTGGTTCTGGTGGGCAACGCCACCGGCGTGCTCGAAGTCAGCAAGCTCTTGGACAACCACGAGGTGGATTTCGTTTACCAGGTGGGAATCGCGTCGCTCATCGTCGCACTGCTCGCCGGTGCGGCCGGGATGCTTTCCATGACTTCGGCCAAATCCGCCGCGCTCGTGGGTGTGTTCATCTCGGTGACGACGGTTCCCGCGGCGGGTTACGCGGTGGTCGCGGCGGTTGCCGGTCAGTGGGAACGGTGCCTTTATTCGGCCGGTCAGCTGCTGGTCAATCTCATCGGAATCGTTGCAGCTGCGGCCATTGTGCTGACATTGCGCCGTCGTGGGCAACGATCGAGGGTGACGGAACGTCCGCTTTCACGCGGATGAGTCCCAGATCGCGCCAGTGCGCGCGATTGCCCGGATCTCAGTGGTCATGGTTGCTCAGTCACGAGTAGGGTCGGTGGCAATGACAGTCGATACCTCCTCTGCCGACGATTCGACCGTCGGAGCTGGAGCCGAAACTCTCGCCGTCGCAGCGGCGGTCGCTGCCGGCGAGTCGGTCCTTTCGCGCCGCTTCGGCAGCGCGATCACTCTCGTAGCCCCAGAAGACCTGGACGGCAGTGGTCCGGCGACGGTCGTGCGGGCGCGAGTGGCGACGTCACCGTTCGCGCTGCCGCGCACGTTGGTCATCAAGCACTACCCCGATCCACCCGAACCGGGACGACCGGATCCGTTCGCGCAGGAGGCGGTCAGCTACCAGCTGTTCACCGCGCTCGCGCCGGAGGACCGGATCTGCCCGGAGCTGCTGGCGCACGACGGCCGGTACCGCGTCCTGGTGATCGAGGACCTCGGCGGCGTCCCGACGCTGCACGACAAGCTCCACGCCCGTGACGCTCGCGGCGCCGAGCGCGCGCTGCTGTCCTGGGCTCGGTCGCTCGGCAGGCTGCACGCGAGCACGGCGAGCCGCGAACCCGATTTCAACGCGTTGCTGCGCCGTCTCGGCGGCCCGGTCAAGAACGAGGACGCGCCGCTGCCCGCGGTCTGCGCGCAACTGCCGGGGCTGCTTGAGGAACTGCTCGACGTCGAGACCCCGGAGCCGGTGCAACGGCGGGTCATGGAGGTCGCCGAGCGGGCGGGCTCACCGTCTTACCGCGCGTTCAGCCCGGTCGATCTCAGCCCGGACAACAACCTCGTGACCAGCGACGGGGTGCGATTCCTCGACTTCGAACGCGGCCGGGTGCGCAGCACCCTGATGGACGTGGCGTACCTGCGGCTCCCGTTCGCGTCGAGCGCGGACGCGCTGGCGCTGCCGCCGGGAATGAGCGAGGCGATGATCGCGGCCTGGCGGTCCGAGGTCGTCTCGGTCTGGCCGGGGCTCGCGGACGAAGACGCGCTGGCCGAGCACCTGATGGACGGTCAGCTGCTCCTGCTGTGGGTGATCACCTGGGAGATCCTCCCGGAGCTGGATCTGGAGCGGCACGCCACGCCGATCAGCCAGGAGGCCGCGCTGGTCACCTGGTGGCGGGAACTGGCCAAGCAATCGCTGCGTGCCCGCCTCACGGACATCTCCGAGCACGCCACCAGGGTCGCCGCGGCGCTCGGGGCCAGGCTGGGGCCGCACGCGGACCTCGCCTTCTACCCGGCGTTCCGGTAGCCGCCGCACGGACTTTTCGCTCGACCGTCCTCGTCGCGTTACCCAGGCATCACCGCTGGTGAGTCTGCGTGGCCGATGGTGGCTACCGTGACCGTGATCAGTGTCGAAGTCACTCCGAGTCCCGAACCTCTCCTTTCTCCTGCCCCGGCCGTACCGCGGTCCGCTCGCAGACTGGTCGTGCTCGGCGATTCCACGGCCGTGGGCCTCGGCGACCCGCTGCCGAACCGAGGCGGCTGGCGCGGGGTCGGCCCGCTCGTCGCCGAAGCGCTGGGCGTCGAGCCGGACGGCTACCTGAACCCGTCGTTCACCGGAGCGCGCATGGGATGCGTGCTGACGGAGCAGCTCCCCGCGGCCGTGGCGCACCGGCCGGACGTCGCGCTGGTGGTGGCGGGGATGAACGACACCCTGCGCCCCGATTTCAGCGCCGAGAAGATCGCCGCGGACCTCACCGAGGTGATCCGTTCACTGGCCGCCGTCGGCACCACCGTGGTCCCCGTGCGCTATCACGACCACGGCAAGGTGTTCCGCCTCCCAGGGTCGCTGCGGCGCGCGCTGAGCGAGCGGGTGGCCGAACTGAACGCCGCCATCGCCGGTGTCGTCGAGCGCGAGGGCGTGCCGTGCCTCGACCTCGAACTGCTGCCCGGTGCCTACGACCTCACCTCGTGGAGCGTCGACCGGCTGCACCCGTCGGAACTCGGGCATCGGATGCTGGCCACCGGGTTCACCGAACGGCTCGCCGAAGCCGGGTTCGCGGTGCCGCGGCCGGTCAGCCTGACCTGCTCGGGAGGGGTCGAACCGAGCACCGCCGGGCACGTCGGCTGGCTGGTGCTCAAGGGCGTCCCGTGGGTGTGGCGGCGGGGCCGCGAGTTCGTGCCGTACGCGGCCGTGATCATGTGGCACTCGTTCCGGGAGCGGCTGCGCTGACCTGTGGCCGGAACCGTCGGTGGCTACGGCTACCGTCGACACCGTGGCACAGGACGAACTCTTCACCGTGAACCCCGACCTCGGGCCGCCTCCGGAGCAGGCCGAGCCGAGGGACACCGCCGTTCCGGCGGGCTCACCGCTGGCGGTGCGGATGCGGCCGCGGTCGCTCGACGAGGTCGTCGGCCAGCAGCATCTGCTGCGCGAGGGCGCGCCGCTGCGGCGGCTCGTCGAAGGCGCGGCTCCCGCTTCCGTGCTGCTCTACGGTCCGCCGGGGACGGGCAAGACCACGCTGGCGAACCTCGTTTCGGCCGCGACCGGCCGCCGGTTCGTGGCGATGTCGGCGCTGTCGGCCGGGGTGAAGGAAGTGCGCGGCGTCATCGAAGAGGCCCGCCGTCGCCGGAACTACAACGCCGAGAACACGGTGCTGTTCATCGACGAGGTCCACCGGTTCTCCAAGACACAACAGGACGCCCTGCTCGGCGCCGTCGAAGACCGGACGGTGCTGTTGGTGGCCGCCACCACGGAGAACCCGTCGTTCTCCGTCGTCTCGCCGCTGCTCTCGCGGTCGCTGGTGCTCCAGTTGCGGCCCTTGACCGACGCCGACATCGTCGCGTTGATCGACCGGGCGCTGGCCGACGAACGCGGTCTCGGCGGCGAACTCACCCTGACCGAAGACGCGCGGGCACATCTGGTGCGGCTGGCCTCCGGCGACGCGCGGCGCGCGCTCACCGCACTGGAAGCGGCCGCCGACGCGGCGAGCGCGACCGAGGCCAAGACGATCGACCTCGCCATCGTCGAGTCCACAGTGGACAAAGCGGCAGTGCGCTATGACCGCGATGGCGATCAGCACTACGACGTCATCAGCGCGTTCATCAAATCCATCCGCGGGTCCGATGTGGACGCCGCGCTGCATTATCTGGCGCGGATGATCGAAGCGGGGGAGGACCCGCGATTCCTGGCCCGCCGCCTGGTGGTGCACGCGAGCGAGGACATCGGCATGGCCGATCCGACGGCACTGCAGTCGGCCATCGCGGCGGCGCACGCGGTGCAGTTCATCGGGATGCCGGAAGGTCGTCTCGCGCTGGCACAGGCGACCGTGCACCTGGCGACGGCGCCGAAGTCGAACGCCGTCATCACCGGCATCGACGCCGCGCTCAGCGACGTCCGGTCCGGGCGAATCGGCACGGTGCCGCCGCATCTGCGGGACGGGCATTACGCGGGGGCGGAGAAACTCGGCAACGCGAAGGGCTACCGGCATCCGCAGAAAGTGCCGGAAGGCGTGCTGGCACAGCAGTATCCACCGGACGAACTGGTCGGCCGGGATTACTACGAACCGACGCAGCACGGAGCGGAGCGGACGTTGTACGAGCGGGTGCCGAAGCTGCGGCGCACCGTCCGGGGCGAACGTTAGGTTCGCATTCGGACGGATTCGATGATCATGGGGCCAGATGCGCTGTGGCTGGGGGATCATCGGGTGGATTTCGGGGCGTTGGATGACCCGGTCGGGCGTCATCGGTCCTGTCACGCAAGTATCGGGTGCTGATTCGGGGGTTTGAGGCGGCCGGGTCCGTGAAGGGCCCCTTGAGGGACTCTGGGTCCCTCAAGGGGCCCTTCACAGAACGAGCCACTCTCACGGGTCTCAGCGGCATTGCCAGTCACAACGGTGCGCGTGAAGGACCCCTTCCCTCGGCCTAGCCAAGGAAACTCGACCTTCGCACCTTCCCGAGTACATGAAGGCCCCCTTCCTTGCGTCAGCCTCAAGGAAGGGGGCCTTCATGTACTTCAGTCGAGATCCCAGTGTTGTCCGGCAGGTAGTGAAGGCCTCCTTCGCTACCCTCAGGGTAGGCAAGGAGGCCTTCACGGAGCATCGGGCATGGCGAGGGGCCCGTCGCCGGTGTGGCTGGCGGGCTCCTCGGGGTTCAGCGGTGGTGGAGGGTGTTGCGTCGGGGTTGTCGGAGCGGATCTCGGTATTGGGGCGGGATGAACTCCGGTAACCCATCGGCGGCCATTCGTACTTCCCAGTCCCCGTGATGAATCAACCGATGATGGAATCCGCAGAGCAGCACCAGATTCCGGAGATCTGTCGGTCCGCCGTCTGCCCAGTGCTCGATGTGGTGGGCGTGGCAGTTCTTCGGCTTGCGATGGCAGCCGGGGAACGCGCAGCCCCCGTCGCGGATGTTCAACGCCCGGCGCTGGCCTGGGGTGACGAAGCGCCGTAGTCGTCCGACGTCGAGGGGTTCGCCGGCGGCGCTCATCACGACCGGGAGCATTAGGCAGTCGCAGGCGGCCAGCCGGGCTTCCCGGGCGGTCATCGTCCCGACGAAGTCCAGGCACGCAGTCCCGAGGCCCGACTTGAGTTCCTCAAGGCCGATGGTGACGTTCACCAACGTCCGGTAGCCGCTGGTGCCGGGCTGGTCCGGGCACGCGATCGCCAAGTCCAGGATGTCGACCCACGCATCACCCAGGCGCTCGCACTTCATCCGCAGATCCGCTTGTCCGAACTCGTCCACCGGGCGCGGCTGAGCGTAGGCCTCCAGGGCGGCGGCGGTGCGGGCTCCGGTCTCGTCGTCGAGGAGACCGGTCAGTTTCCAGAAGCCGTCTTTCCGGCGCTCCAAGGTGATCTCGCGGCGCGGTTCCTTGGGCTCGGGCTCTTTGGGCTCGTTGCCGTCGGGGTCCAGCCAGCCCAGCAGTTTCGCTTCGGCGTCCACCAACTGTCGTGGCCCGGCGTTCGGGGCCAGGTCGGCCAGGATCTTCTCCGCACTCGCCCGGTCCTCGGCGGAGGTGTCGGCGGGGAGCTTCTTCAGGATCTCCAGGATCTGATCGATCCGCTCGTCCCCGACCAACCCCTCCGCGGCCACCGCGGCGGTCGCGGGAGCAATGGCGGGAACCTCGGTACCATCCAGAGCCCGGGTCGGGTTCAACGCGATGGCCCGGTTTACCACCGCACGTGCTTCGCCGACCGACAAGCCCGCGATATCGGCGAACCACTTATCCGTACGACCGTAGCCGAACAAGTCTTTGATGCCCCGAGACTCGATCTCCGCCAGGTATTGCCCCAACCCGGCGGTAGCCATCCGAATCACCTGCAAGGACTGCTGCACGCCATGGGCAAGCTCCAGCTTGCCGGCGCGCCACAACTCCTGCGGAAACTCAGGAAGGAAGGTCTCGGACACCTCTCAAGAATACCGCAAAACAATCGAACAGGCGTTCGTAATTTTAAGCGACAAGCGAAATGTGTGAACAACACTGAAGGGTGATTATGCCTCGCATGGAGGTTGCGGAAAGCGAGCGTGCCGCAATTAGTCGACTAAATGCGGCCTCGCGAAAGCCTGAAAGGGTAAAGCCCGCTTGAGAATTCCTTGAGCCGGTCCTGGGCAGCTCGACCACTCCCGTTCGTTTCGCCGTCGCGAGCCGAACATCTGCGTCGGCGAGTATCCCGCGCATGGAAATCCCCAGGGTCGGCGTGCCCGACGCGCTGGCCTCGCACCTCACGATGGCCGAACAACACGAGTACCTGAGCCGCCGCTCGATGCTCAAGGGAACCGGTGCCCTCCTCGCCGCCGGGCCGCCTCTCTTGCAGGGCACCGCGTACGCCGACGGCGACAAGGTCGTCCCGGCGGGGCGGCATCTGGCGTTCGGCCGGAATCCGCGGACGTCGATGCGGGTCGCGTGGCAGGTGCCGGCGCCGGTGCGGAAGCCGTTCCTGCGGATAGCCGACGGTCATGGCGGCTGGAGTCACCGGATTCCGGCCGAGGTCCGCGCGCTGCATTCCGAGGTCGCCGGGGTCATCGCGCCGTACGACCAGTACTACCTGCACGCCGAGGCCGATCACCTCTGGCCCGGCCACACCTATCGGTACGCCGTCGGGCACGACGGTTTCGACCCGGCGTCGGGTGACGGCGGGCCTGCCGCGATCTCGACGTTCACCACCGCGCCCGCGCGGGGTGTTCCGGCGGGCAAGTTCACGTTCACCGCGTTCGGCGACCAGGGCGTTTCGACGACGGCGCTCGCGCAGGACGGCGCCGTCGCGGGACAGAATCCGCGCTTTCACCTGCTGGCCGGCGATATCGCGTACGCCGATCCGAGTGGTGCGGGCAAGCCGCCCGGGTCCAAGCCCGACGCGGACCACGATCTCTTCGACCCCAAGGTCTGGGATGCTTACTACCGCCAGATCGAGGGCGTCGCGGCGTCGGTGCCGTGGATGGTCACCACCGGCAACCACGACATGGAGGCCCTTTACTCCCCGGACGGCTACGGCGGCCAGCTCAAGCGCTGGGATTTCCCCGGCGGCGGTCCGCACGACTGTCCCAGCGTGTACTCGTTCATCTACGGGCAACGTCGGGGTGATCTCGCTCGACGCCAACGACGTCTCCTACGAGATTCCCGCCAACCTCGGTTACTCGCACGGCTCCCAGACGGCGTGGCTCAAGCGGCGCCTGCGGTACCTGCGATCGCAGCCGGACGTCGACTTCGTCGTGGTGTTCTTCCATCACTGCGCCTACTCGACGACGAACCAGCACGCGTCCGAGGGCGGCGTCCGTGAGCAGTGGGTCCCGCTGTTCGACGAGTTCCGGGTCGACCTCGTGATCAACGGGCACAACCACATCTACGAGCGGACCGACGCCCTGCGTGGGGGCAAGGTGACCCGTGAGGTCGAGATCGGCGACACCGTCGAGCCGGATCGCGACGGCACCGTGTACGCGACCTGCGGTGGCGGCGGGAAGAGCCTCTACAGCTTCCCGGTGCCCGACACGTTCGCGGGGGAGTTCGAGTCGTACCACTGGGTCAAGGGCGGCGAGAAGGCGACCGAGACCGTGTCCTGGTCGCGGGTGCGCTACACCGGATACTCGTTTCTCGCCATCGACGTCGAGCCCGCTTGGCCCGGCCGCCGGACGACGCTGACCGTGCGGACCTTGCGCAACGACGGCGCCGAGATCGACCGGTTCACCCTGCGCCGCACCGCCGGCCTCCACCGTTCGCGGCACGGGACTGTGCTCGGGGCGGATCCGGGCGACGTATAACGACCTACACGGTTCCGCATGGTGGGAATCGGTGTCATATCGTGGACCGGAGACATACAGTCCGGGACATGTCGCCGAGAACCCTCCTGCGGGCCGTCATGGCCGTTTCCGCCGTCACGCTCCTCGCCGCGTGCAACGCCTCGGCCAAGGACCCGGCCGCGCAAAACGCCGCCGGGCCGGCGCTGGTCCTGATCACGCCGAGCCCGGTCGGTGTCAACGACTTCCTCAAGCTCGCCGTCCAGGGCATCGAGGACTCGGCCAAGAAGCACAACGGGACGCAGAAGGTGTACCAGAGCACCGATCCGGCCTCGATCCAGCAGAATCTCGCGGCCGCGGTGCGCGAGAAGCCCGCCGTGATCGTCGCCGTCGGCTTCAACTTCGCCGACGCGATCGCGGCCGAGGCCGAACGCAACCCGGAGCAGAAGTTCCTGTTCGTGGATTCCTGCACCACCAAACCCTTCCCGAACGTCACATGCGCGGTGTTCCGTGAGCACGAGGGCAGCTACCTCGCCGGTGCCGAAGCCGGGCTGCTGAGCAAATCCGGCAAGGTCGGCGCGGTCGTCGTACTCGACACGCCCCAGTTCCGGCGGTACTCGATCCCGTTCGGGCAGGGCGCGGAGAAGGCCAAACCCGGCACCACGCTGGCCCCGTTGTTCATCGGCGGAGCGAACCCGTTCAACGATCCGGCCCGCGCGAAGGCGCTGGCCACCACGCTGGCGGGTCAGGGCGTCGACCACGTCATGGGCGCGGCCTCCGCGGCGGGCAACCTCGGCGTGTTCGAGGCCGCGAAACAGGGCAAGTTCTTCGCGTTCGGCGTCGACGCCAACCAGTGCCCGGCCAGTCCGGGGCAGGTCGTGGACAACGTCATCAAGCGCACCAACGTCGTTGTCGGCGACGGGGTCGAGGCGATCCTCGGCGGCAAGACCGGCGAGACGAAGTCCTACGGCGTCAAGGAGAAGGGCATCTCCCTGACCGGGCTGGAGCCGGACGCGGCGACGTCACAGTGCGTCGTCGCGAGCCACCCCGACGTGCTGGCGAAGGTCGGCGAGCTGCGGGACCAGATCATCTCGGGCGCGATCGTCGTCGATGACCCCGCCAAGTCCTGACGCCGTCTCACTCCGGGGGATCGTCAAGCGGTTCCCCGGAGTGCTCGCGAACGACCACGTGGACCTCGACGTCGGCAGCGGCGAGATCCACGCCCTGATGGGCGAGAACGGCGCGGGCAAATCGACGCTCATGTCCGTGCTCTACGGTCTGCACCGGCCCGACGAGGGCACGATCTCCTTGCACGGCAAGGAAGTCTCCTTCGGTTCGCCCGCACAGGCCATCGACGCCGGTGTCGGCATGGTGCAGCAGGGGTTCGCGTTGTTCGGTGAACTCACCGTCACCGAGAACGTCGTGTTCGGCAGCGAGCCGACGCGCCGCGGCCTGCTGGACCGCAAGGCGGCGACGGCCCGTGTCAGCGAGCTGATCGAACGACACGGACTGCGGCTGCGACCGGGTGACCGGGTCCGCGACCTTCCGGTCGGCCTGCGGCAGCGCGTCGAGATCCTCAAACTGCTGTACCGCGAGGCCGGCGTGCTGATCCTCGACGAACCGACCGCCGTGCTGACCCCGCCCGAGACCGAGCGGCTATTCGGTGTGCTGCGTGCCCTCGCCGCCGAGGATCGCACGATCCTGTTGGTGTCGCACAAACTCCAGGAGGTCCTCGCCGTCAGCGACCACGTCACGGTGCTGCGGGACGGCCGAGTCAGCGCGCGCGGGCGCACCTCGGACCAGACGGCCGCCGGGCTGGCCGCGGCGATGACCGGGCGCGTGGTCGACCTCGACCGCGTGCATCCGGCCGGGAAACCAGGGGACACGGTCCTCGAAGCACGCTCTCTGACCGTTCCTGGAGCGGAAGGAAAACCGTTGCTGGACAACGTTTCCCTGGCCGTGCGCGCGGGGGAGATCGTCGGCGTCGCCGGGGTCGCGGGCAACGGGCAGGCCGAGCTCTCCGACGCCATCACCGGTCTCCGGAAGACCGGCGGCACCATCGTCCTCAATGGACAGAGTCTCGACGGTCTGTCGGTCCGTGCGCGAAGGGATGCCGGGCTCGCCCATGTCCCGGAAGATCGCGCCGAGGTCGGCTCGGCGCCCACGGCGGGCCTCAGGGAGAACCTCGCCGTCGGTTTTCACCGCAAACGCCCGTTGGTGCGCAAGGGATTCCTGCGTCGCAAGGCGATCGACGAGCACGCGTCGGCGATCATCGAGGACTACGACGTCCGCGCGTCCGGCCCCGCCGCCGCGATGGGCACGCTGTCGGGCGGTAACCAGCAGAAGGCGATCTTCGGCCGCGAACTCACCCACGACGCGCCCTTCCTGCTGGTCGAACAGCCCACCCGAGGCGTCGACGTCGGCGCGATCGAGAACATCCACGCCCGGCTCGTCGCCCATCGCGACGCCGGACACGCCGTCCTGCTGATCTCCGCCGAGCTCAGCGAGATCCTCGCGTTGTCGGATCGGGTGCTGGTGCTGTTCGAGGGCCGGATCGTCGCGGAGTTCACCAAGGACGAGGCGGATCAGCACACGATCGGCCTCGCGATGGCCGGAGGTGCCGGATGACCCGCGTCCGTCTCGTCGCCGTCCCGGTCGCCGCGGCGCTCGTCCTCGGCGCGATCCTGCTGCTGGCCACCGGAACCGATCCGCTGGCCGCGTACGGCGCGATCGTCTCCGGCGCGTTCGGCCCCGACGGCATCGGCGACACCCTGGCCTACGCCGTCCCCGTCGCGGGAATGGCGACCGCGCTCGCGATCCCGCTGCGCGCCGGCATGGTGAACCTCGGCGGTGAGGGACAGCTGGTGCTCGGCGCGGTCAGCGCGCTCGCCGTCGGCCTGTACGTGCCCGGTCCCGGGCCGGTCAAGGTGATCCTGGCGCTGCTCGCGGGCATCCTCGCGGGAGCCGCGTACGCCGCGCTGGCCGCGGTCTGCGAAAACCGGCTCGGCGTCCCGTTGCTGATCAGCACGCTGCTGCTGAGCTATCCGGCGATGTCGCTCGCCGGGTATCTGGTGCGGTTCCCGTTGAAGGACGCCGGGTCCAGCCTGCCGCAGAGCCCGCAACTGCCCGACGGCGCGCGCCTGCCCGAAATCGACGGCGTGACGACCGGGATCTTCCTGGTGGTGGCGGTGATCGCGGTCTACACGGTGATCGACGCCCGCACCCCCGCCGGCTTCGAGACGAAGGTGACCGGCTGGGCGCCGCGGTTCGCCGCCTACGCCGGGATCGACCGGCCGAAAGTCACCCTGCGGCTGCTGGCCGCCTCGGGCGGGACGGCCGGACTGGTCGGCGCGATCGCCGTCCTCGGCTTCCCGTACCGGTTCATCGACGGCGCGCTGATCACGCCGCAATACACCTGGATCGGCCTGCTCGCGGCACTGCTCGCCGGGGCCAGCCCGCTCGGGACCCTGCTCGCGGCGGTGTTCTTCGCGGCGCTGACCAGCGGCGGATTCGCGATGGAACGGGCCACCCAGGTCCCGCGCGAGCTGACCGCGGTCCTGCAGGCGGTGCTGATCATCTTCCTCGCGGCCGCCTCGGGGGTCTTCAAGCGGAAGGGGAAGCGGGCATGATCGACGCGAGCCTGTTCTCCTCGGCGCTCACCGCGCTGACACCGATCCTGTTCGCCGCGCTCGCGGGCGCGCTGTGCCAGCGGGCCGGGGTCTTCAACATCTCGCTAGAGGGCTCACTCCTGGTCGGTTGCTTCGGCGCCGTCGCCGGGAGCTGGTACACCGGCAGCGCCTGGATCGGCGTCGTCGTGGCGGTGATCGCGGCGACGGCGTACTCGCTGATCCTCGCGATCGGTTCGATCACCTTCGACGGTGATCCGATCGTGCTGGGCGTCGCGAGCAACCTGCTCGCGGTCGGCCTGACGAGCTTCCTCATCCGCACCGTGTTCGGCACCGAAGGCTCGTTCAGCGACCCCTCGTTGCGGGGGCTGGGCCAGTTCGGGCCGATTCCCGGGCAGTCGTTGCTGGTCTACCTGTCCTGGCTGGCCGTACCCGCGCTCGCGGTCCTGCTGTACCGGCATCCGTGGGGCCTGCGGCTGCGCGGCGTCGGCGAGCGCCCGGAGGCCGCCTCCAGCCTCGGCGTCAACGTGATCAAGTACCGCTACGGGGTGATCCTCGCCGGGGGAGCGCTGTGCGGTCTCGGCGGTGCGCAACTGGCGCTGGGCTCGGTGACGCTCTTCGCCGAGAACATGACCGCGGGCCGCGGCTGGATCGCCGTCGTGGCGGTCATGCTGGGCCGCGCGCATCCGCTCGGGGTGCTGCTCGCGGCGCTGCTGTTCGGCCTCGCCGAGGCGTTCGGCTTCCGGCTCCAGGGGATCGGGTTGCCGCAACAGGCCACCGATGCCGCCCCGTACGTCGTCACGCTAGTGGCGCTGTTCCTGTCCAATTTCAAGCGCAAGAAAGGACAGCCCGCGTGAGCGACGTCCTGCCCATCACCAAGATCCCCCGGCACGGACTGCCGCCGCGCGCCCTCGTCGTGGGCGATCCGGACCGCGCGACGGCGGTGGCCGAATCGCTGGTGGACTCCGCTCTCGTCGGACAGAACCGCGAGTACCGGACCTATACTGGCACCTGGAAGGGCGTCCCGGTCGTCGTGTCGTCGCACGGAGTCGGCGGGCCCGGCGCGTTGTGCCAGTTCGGCGAGCTGGCCGAGGCGGGCGTCCGCACCTTCCTCCGGCTCGGCACCGCCGGTTCGCTGGCCGAGGGGATCACCGACGGCGACCTCGTCATCGCCGAGGCCGCCGTCCGCGACGACGGCGTCACCCAGCAGCTGATCCACCCCGAGTACCCGGCGTTCGCCACCCCGGAGATCGTCGTGGCGCTGAGCCGCGAGGCACCGGACGCGCACCGGGGCGTGGTGTGGACGCGGGCCGCGTTCAGCCCGCTGGTGCTCACCCTCCCGATGGCCGAGTACCTGGCCGCGCGGGTGATCGCCATTGAGATGGAACTCTCCACGCTGCTGGTGTTCGCGGCATTGCGCGGCCTGCGGGCCGGTGGTGTGCTCGTGATCGACGGCGACGCGCGGCCCGAGCACCCCGACCCGTCGGCCTACGACCCGCACCGCGACGTCGTTGCCGCCGGGGTGGCGAGGGCGACCCGCGTGGCGCTCGACGCTCTCATCGACGTGGAAGGGGCGGAATGACCGAAGTGTGGCGAAAAGCGGCGCTCGAGCTGGCGAGCACCCTGGCGGCGGACGCGGCCGAGCGGGACCTCGCCGGAGATCTCCCGGTGCACGAAGTCGGCCTGCTACGCGAGTCCGGGCTGCTGCCGTTGCTCGACACCGCCGGTTGGGCGGCCGCGAACGAGGCCACCCGGATCGTCTCCGCCGCCGACGCCTCCGTCGGGCACCTCCTCGGTTACCACTACCTGCAGCTGTGGCGCACCGGCCTGTTCGGGCCGCGCGCGGCGAGCGAGCCGGGCTGGTTCTGGGCGGGCGTGAGCAACCCGCTCGACGCCGCCCTGCTCCTGACCCCGGCCGATGGCGGGTTCACCGTCGAGGGCACGAAGACCTTCGCCACCGGCGCGGCCGTCGCCGACCGTCTGGTGGTCAGCGCGACGAGGACGGACAACGGCGACAAGCTGACGTTCGTCGTCGATGCGCGGGCCGACGGGATCACCTTCCCCGGTGAATGGGACAACATCGGCCAGCGGCTCACCGCGAGTGGCGCGGTGCGGTTCGAGGCCGTCCGGATCGCCGCCGACGACGTGCTCGGCACCCAGCCGGAGGACCAGTCCGATCCGAAGGTGCCCCGGATCTCCCTGGCGGCGATCGGCTTTCAGCTCATGCTCGCGCAGGTGTACGTCGGCCTCGCGTTCGGCGCGCTGGATGCGGCCGCGGTGTACACCCGCGAGACCGCGCGGCCCTGGACATTGTCCGATGTGGACAAAGCGACCCAGGATCCGTACATCCTGGCCGGATACGGCGAGCTGGTCGCGACCGCGCGGGCGGCCGGTTTCGCCGTCGACGCCGCGGCTTCCGCGCTCGGCGATGCCGACGAGTGCGGATTCGAGCTGACCCCGGCCGAGCGTGCCGAAGCGGCGATCGCGATCTCGTCGGCGAAGATCGTCGCGAGCCGGGCCGCCGTCGAGACCACGAGCAAGGTCTTCGAGTTCACCGGCGCGCGGGCCACCGCGACGAAGTACGGCTTCGATCGCTTCTGGCGCAACGCCCGCACGCTGACCCTGCACGACCCCGTGACCTACAAGGCGCGCGAGGTCGGCGACCACTTCCTCAACGGGATCCCGCCGTGCCTTTCGGGGTACAGCTGATGACGCTGCCGATCCTCGCCGAAAGCGTCCGCCTCGACGACGAAGGCGTGCACATCCTCGACCGCCGGGTGTTCCCGTTCGAACGGGAATGGGTGCTGTGCCGGACTTCGGAAGAGGTGGCGGTGGCCATCGAAGAGATGGTCACGCAGTCTTCCGGGCCGTACTTCGCCGCGTTGGGCGCGATGGTGCTCGCCGCCCGCGAGGCGTCCGGTCTCGCCGACGCGCGTGCGTACCTGGAGCGGGCGGGGGAGCGGATCGTCGCGACCCGCAAGACCAACAACCATCTGCGCAAGGCCGTCGCGGTCGTACTGTCCGAAGTAGACGAATCGGCAGGCGACCTCGTCGAAGCCGCTACGGCCGGTGCGCGAGCAGGTGACGAATTGTATCGGTCGCGCAGCCGCGCGCTGGGTGAGCACGCGGCCGCGTTGGTGCCGGACGGGGCGACCGTGCTGACGCATTGCTGGGCGGATCTGTACCTGGTCGAATTCGTGCTGGCCGCGCGACGCCACGGCAAGGAGTTCTCCTTCCTCTGCACGGAAACCCGGCCGTACCTGCAGGGCGCGCGGCTGACCGCCGAGACGCTCGCCGAGATGGGTGCCGACACCCGCTTGATCACGGACGGGATGGGCGCCGCGGTGCTGTCCTCGGGGGAGGTCGGCGCGCTGGTGACCGCGGCCGACCGGGTCACCATGGACGGCCACGTCGTCAACAAGATCGGCACGCTGGGGCTCGCGGTGGCGGCGGAGGCGTTCGGCGTGCCGTTCCACGCGATGGTCCAGGCGCCCGACCAGGCCGCGCCGACCGGCGCCGACGTGCCGATCGAATACCGCGACGGCGACGAGGTGCTAAGCGCGCTCGGCCACCGAGTCGCGAGCGAACGCGTACGGGGCCACTATCCGGCCTTCGACGTGACACCACCGCGGTTCGTGACCTCGGTGGTGACCGACCGCGGGGCCTTCGAACCCCGGCGGCTCCGCGAGTACTACGCAGAAGGGGAAGCGAACCAGTGACCGCAACGCTGACCGCCCGATGGGTGGTCCTCGACATCGAGGGCACGCTGACCGCCACCAGCTACGTGCACGTGACCCTCTACGACTACGCGCGCCCGCGGCTGGGCCCGTGGATCGACGAGCACCCGGACGACCCCGAGGTCGCCGGTGCCGTCGCCCGGATCAAGGAACTCGGCGGGCTCCCGGCGGACGCGTCCACAGTGGACGTCGTGCGGGTGCTGCACGGCTGGATGGACGCGGACCAGAAGATCGCGCCGCTGAAGACGTTGCAGGGCCTCATCTGGCAGCAGGGGTACGCCGAGGGCGATCTCACGACGGAGTTCTTCGGCGACGTCGCCCCGGCGCTGCGGTCGTGGCACGAGTCCGGGCTGCGGCTCGCGGTGTTCTCGTCCGGTTCGGTCGCGGGGCAGATCGCGTCGTTCTCGCGGACCACCGACGGCGACGTCACCGGCCTGTTCGACAAGCATTTCGACACCGTCAACGCCGGGCCGAAGCGCGAGGCGCCGTCGTATCGCGCGATCGCCTCCGCACTGGAGGCCGAGCCGGGTGACATCGTGTTCTTCTCCGACGTCCCGGCCGAACTCGACGGGGCCGCCGCCGACGGCTGGCAGACCGTCGGCCTCGCCCGCGACGGCGAGCCGTTCGGCGACGCGGATTTCGGGACGCACCGGACGATCCGGACGTTCGACGAGGTGAAGGTCGTCCGTCGATGAGTGTCCTGGAACTCGCCGGGCGCGCGCTGGCCGAGGAGTCCGCCCGGTTCGCCGGGCTGGGCTGGATGCGCGGCACGTCGGGCAACCTCTCGGTGGTGCTCGGCCGTGCTCCGCTGCGGGTCGCCGTCACCGTCAGCGGCCGGGACAAAGGCGAGCTGACCAGCGACGACGTCGTGGTGGTCGGCGAGGACGGGCTGGCCGTCGCCGACCAGCCGCATCCGGAGAAGGTGCCCTCGGCCGAGGCGGGACTGCATGCCCGGATCGCGGCGGTGTCGGGCGCGGGCGCGGTGATCCACGTGCACGCGCTCGCGCCGGTGGTGGCCGCCGAACACTGGCCGGACGGCGTCGAACTGCGGGACCTGGAGATGCTCAAGGGCTTCGGCAGGGCCGCACACGACGACCTGGTGACGATCCCGGTGATCGCCAACGGCCAGGACATGCGCGTCCTCGGTGACGCGTTCGAGGCGGGGTTCCGGGCGGACACGCCGGCGGTGATCGTCGCGCGGCACGGGATCTACGTCTGGGGCGATGACCTGCGCCACGCTCGCCACCGTCTGGAATGTTTGGAGTGGTTGCTCCGGTTCCGGGTAGAGACAAGACTTGTCGGTCGAGAAAGGGGAGTGCGATGACCCTGCTGACGGTGTGGCCGGACGACCGGCCCGACGAGATCGCGCTCAGGACCGAGGATCCGGCCGTGATCACCGGGGAACTGGGGCGGCTCGGTGTCCGTTTCCAACGCTGGGACCTCGTCCCGGACCTGCCGCGCGACGTGACGCCCGAGCAGGTGCTGGCCGCCTACGAGGAGCCGATCGGCAAGGTTTCGGCGGCCGAGGGCTACACCTTCGTGGACGCCGTCCGCATGACCCCGTCCGACGAGCCCGGCTGGGCGGCCGAAGCCGCCGAAGCCCGGCAGAAGTTCCTCGCCGAGCACACGCACGACGATGACGAAGACCGCTTCTTCGCGCGCGGGTCCGGCGTGTTCTATCTGCACGTCGGCGGCAAAGTGTACGCGGTGCTGTGCGAGGCGGGAGACCTGCTGAGCGTGCCCGCGAACACCACGCACTGGTTCGACATGGGCACACGACCCGACTACGTGTCCATCCGGTTCTTTCACGACGACGGCGGCTGGGTCGGCAACTTCACCGGCGAGACACTGGCCGGGGACTTCCCGGACTTCGACACGTTGACCGCCGGGCGTTACTGACCGCTTCCCGATGTGTCCCGAACGACCCGTTCATGACATCCGGACGCCATGAACGGTCCTTTCCTTGCGAAATTCGCAAGGAAAGGACCGTTCCTAGCGCGCTGCCGGGCTCTGTCAGGCGGGGGTCCAGAGGGCAGGCACGTTCGGCGGCTCCCAGCCGGGCAGGGACCGATGGCCCTGACGGCAGACGTAGGCCGCGCCGTTGTGGGTCACGCGAGCACCGGTGGCGTAGTCGGTGTTCGGCTTCCACGCGTCGGACGGCACCGTGGTGGTCGTCGTCGGGGTGGTCGTGGTCGTCCGCGTCGTCGTCGGACTGGTCGTGGTGGTGGTTGTCGTACCGGTTGTCGTGGTGGGTGTGGTGGATGTCGGCGGGGCACCGCCGCCACGCGGGTGGTCCGACGCGATCGCGTACGTCGTCCCGCCGAAGGTGAACGTGAAGTTCGACGGCGACGCGATCGGCATGTAGTAGTTCAGCCGGATCTCGACCGTCGCGCCCGGCGCGATGTTCTGCCAGGTCGGCACGGTCACCGCGACGTGCTGGAAGTCTCCCTTCATCCCGCCGACGTTGGGCCCGCTGTGGCCCTTGCTCGTGACCGTCAGGCCGAAACCGGACTGGTCGGACATGCTGCCGGGCGCACTGGTGCCGTAGTCGAACTCGATTTTCGTTCCGCCGGGGATGGTGGTGGTCGAATTGTTGGTGACGCGCATCCGCGGGGTGATCGGGTAGTTCGCGTCGCCCAGCGCGAATCCGGTCAGGTTGACGTTCGCGTTCAGCACCGACGACGGCGCGGGGCGCGACGACTTGGTGTTGCCGTACGGGGCGGCGCCGCGCAGGCCGTCGTTGATCTTCGTGATCAGCGTGTCGCCCATGAAGTACTGGCCCTTGGCCTCGTCGAAGGCGTAGTCGCCAGCCAGTTCCCAGATCATGATGCCGCCGATGCCCTTGTCGGCCACGTACTTGGCCTTCGTGGCGAGCGAGGCTTCGTCCTCAGTGGACAGGAACACCTTCTTGTCGTTGTTCCACAGCCACGGTGTCACCATCGTGTTGTCGTAGTGTCTGTTGTAGCTTCCGGAGACCCGATCCGTCGGGTCGGTCTTCGGGGTCAGCCCGTACGCCTCCAGGTAGTCCGGGGTGATCTCGTTCTCGAGGTTCTTCGCGTGCCACATGGGGTTCGCGCCCGCGGGGACCTCGCCGCCGGCCAGGCCCAGATCGTGCCAGAGGTTGTCGATGCCGATCGCGCCGTTACCGCACGGCACCGTCGAACCGACCTGGGATCCGGTGCCCGGTGGACACTGTTTCTGGTCCGGTAGTGGCGCCTTGCCCCACAGTCCGTTCGTTCCGCCGGACACACCTTGCCAGCCGCGGGTGTAGAAGCCGACGCCGATGTTGATCCGGCCGGCTTGCATGGCGCCGCGGAAGTAGTGATAGGCCCAGTCGGTGTTGAGATAACCCTGCCCGTCGTACTGCGGTGTCGTGTACACCTGCCAGTGCGCGAGTTCCGCGTCGTTGCCGGCGTCGTAGAGCGCCGCGTTCGGCCCGACGAACTGGTTCCACGCGCCGTGCAGGTCGTAGCTCATCATGTTGGCGTAGTCGAGATACCGCGTGACGCCGTAGACCTCCTGGCCGCGCAGCAACCAGCCGGACGCGGGCACGGCGGCCGTCAGCAGATAGTGCCTGCCGTCGGCGGCGCCCGCCCTGTCGAGCTTCTCGCGCAGCGTGCGCATCAGGTTCTCGTAGCCCGCCCAGAGGGTGCCGCGGTTGGACTGCGCGATCCAGTAGTCGTCCGGGTTTCCGGCGTAGCTCGCCGACGTGGCGTACTCGTAGTCGATGTCCGCGCCGTTGAAACCGTAGGCGCGCAGGAACTCCACGACGGAATCCGCGAAGACGTCGATACCAGCCTGAGTCTGCGTCATCTTGTAGAAGCCGCCCGAGGCGTTACGGGTGCCGTCGGGATTGAGGAAGCCGCCGGTCTCGGCCCAGCCGCCGATCGAGATCAGCGACTTCACGTTGGGGTTCTGCTTCTTGTACTTGGTCAGCAGGTTGAAATGTCCCTTGTAGGGCAACGACGGATCCATCTCGGCGCCCGGCACTCCCGGCCATTCCATGCCGATGGACTCGTTGGTCGCGCTCGGGGCGCCGACCGACACCTTGTTCTGCGCGTCGACGTGGGCGAACGCGTAGTTGAGGTGGGTGACCTTCGACCACGGGATGTTGTTGACCAGATAGGCCGGTGCACCGTTCTTTCCGGTGCGCCAGCTGGTGAAGTAGCCGATCACGCGGCGGGAATGCCCTTCTCCCAGGGATTCGCGGCCCGCGGTGTCGTAGACGGTGCAGTAGGGGGTGTCGACGCCGGGTGTCCGGTACAGCCCGTCGGGACGACAGTCCTCGTGGCCTGCCGCGCTCGACGTGGACGGGGTGATGACGACGATCATGAGTCCGGCCAGCGTGATGAGCGCCGCCAGCAGGGGGAGTAGTTTCCTGGTTCTCCTTGGCACGCCGAACCTCCGACAGTGGAAGATGGCCCTCGGTCACAGCAGCTTGAGCCGCTGACCTGGCGTGCGTCAATAGGTGTAGACCAATTTCCATCCTGTGCCGTACGGCGGAGCGTACCTGCGGTTCGTCAGGTCCGGGATTGTCGGGTGTGGCCATACCCTCGATCACATCCGGTGCGTGTTATGCCGCCGTTTCCCGCACCACGAAGGAAAACTCGTTCCCGTCGGGATCCGCCATCGCCACCTGGCCGCGCTCACCGGTGCCGAGCCGGGTCGCGCCGAGCGCGACGAGCCGTTCGACTTCCGAAACAGGCCCGCGCACAACGAAATGGAGCCGGTTCGGCCCGGTTTTCGGGGTGAACGGCGGGCGGCCCCAGGTGATCTTCGGGCCGCCGTGCGGCGACCGGATCGCGGTCTCCTCGTCCTGATCCCAGACCAGCGGCCAGCCGAGCGCCTTGCTCCAGAAATAGCCGACTTCCTGCGAACCGTCGCTCGCCACCGCGCCGACGAAACCGCATTCGGCGAGGAAATCGTTGCCCGGCTCGATGACGCAGAACTCGTTGCCCTCGGGGTCGGCGAGTACCACGTGTTCTTCCTCGGGAAGCTGGCCGATGTCGAGAGGGCTGCCGCCGAGTTCGAGCGCCTTCGCGACCGTCCGCCGCTGGTCATCGAGGGACTCGCTCGTCAGGTCGAAATGCATCTGGTTCTGGCGGATCTTCGGTTCTTTCGTCGGCACGAAACCGAGCCGGAAGCCGGTGCCGTCGTTCGGGACCAGGGTGTCGCCTTCGTTTTCCCAGCCGAGGAGGCCCGCCCAGAAGCGCGCCAGACGTCGCGGGGCGTGCGCGGCGAAACAGAGCGTGTGCAAGGTGACGGTCATAAGCGACGCTAGAAACGACGGCGACCCGCACGCAAGCGAATAAGGTGCTCTCCCCCGTGGAGTGGACCCGCTTCAATCCGGCGGGGGACGCGGCGGACAAGGGCGGCTGTGATCGTTGAAACCGTTCAAGCGAGCGGACCCCGAGGAGCACGTATGACCGTCCACCAAACCACCGCGACCGGGCGACTGCGCGCCGCGTGGACCAGAGCACACGCCCCGGTGCCCGGGGTGCCCCGGTGGGCCCGGATCGCCGCCTACGCCATCCCTTTCGTCGTGCTGCCCTCCGGCCTGTGGCGGATCATGACCGTCGTCTTCCACATCGGCGACGACGTCGCGCACGGTGCGGGCCAGCTCCCGTCGTGGTTGCCGGGTCCGGTGTACGTCATCGCGTTGTCCGTTGTCTCCGAGCTGATCGCCTTCACCGCCGTCGGGCTGATCGCCGAGTGGGGGGAGGTCCTCCCGCGCTGGATTCCGCTGCTGGGCGGCCGCAAGGTACCGCCTCTCGCCGCCGTCGTGCCCGCCGCGCTCGGCGCCACGATCCTGACCGCTCTGTGGACGACCGCCTACGCCACCTCGCTGGCCGGGCTCACCCTCCAAGGCGATCCCCTGCCGGACGACTTCCCCACGGAGTCACTGCACGGCTGGCAACTCGCCTTCTTCGAACTCACCTACGCCCCGCTCCTGCTCTGGGGACCGCTGCTGGCGGCAGTCTGCTTCGCGTACTGGCGGAGGCGCCGACCGCAGTAAGTACATGGAGGCCCTTCCTGTACCTATGCGCAAGGACCCGGCAAGGTCGCATATCCGCTGGTGCGGTCTGGTCTCAGGCCCGGTTCGTGAAGGCCTCCTTGAGGGACTCTGGGTCCCTCAAGGAGGCCTTCACGCCTTCCCCAAGTACGAGAAGGACTCCAGTCAGGCGCTCACATGAGTTTCGCGGTCTGTGGGGATGTCGTGAAGGGCCCATCGGAAACGCTGAAGGAGCCGCCCACTCATCCTCGCGACCCTGCCGGCGGTCCCTTCGAACAGTCGACGATGTCCGGTTCGAATCACCAGGAGCCCCACCGGAAGGAGGCCTTCACGGAACGATCAGCAGGAGACGCCGGTGCGCCCGTTCTCCACCCGCGCGGTCAGCGTCCGCAGGAACGACGGATCCCCGTCCGCGGTGACCTTCACGTCGTACCAACCACCCGAAACCGGCCAGTCCACCGTGACCGAACGCCCGGCACCGACCCGCACGACGCGCGTGAGCCGCGAGGACGAGAGCCGCAGCGTCAGCGCCGAAGTGCCCGAGTTGGACAGCTTGAACTCGACACCCGAACGCCACGTCAGGAATCGCGTCCGGACATCGACACCCGCGGCGGCCCCGCGACGGTTCCCTCGCAGTTCCCACCACGACCGGTTCGGTCCCTGGACGACGACGCGGTACTCGTCACCGGCCAGGCGCACGGATTCCGGCGCCTCGCCGCGGACGTCGCGGTGCGCGGGCTCGGCGAATTCGCCCTTGTACGGGTACAGCGCGAAATGCGCCGACGAGGAGCCGCTGTTGGCCAGCGAAAGCGCCAGGTTCCCCGACTTGTCCACCGAACCGGACACCGACACCTGGTACGGCAGCGGACGGGACGGCCGGTTGCCGGGCTCGGCCACGGGCAGGCTCTGCTCCACCGGGGCGGACGGCCGCCACCGGCTGATCGGCGCGGGCACCGGGCCTGGCCGGTTCACGCGCGGCTGACGTCCGGCGCGCGAGAAGTCGAAGGCGCCGGTGAGGTCGCCCGCGACGGTCCGCCGCCACTTGCTGATGTTCGGCTCGCCGATCCCGGTCCAGCGCTCGAGGAACCGCAGCACCGAGGTGTGGTCGTACACGGTGGAGTCGACGTTGCCGCCGATCGACCACGGCGAGACGACCGTCATCGGCACGCGCGGCCCGAAGCCGAGCGGCTGGCCGTTGAAATGGTCCGCGTCGTTGGCCGCGTTCCCCGGCGGCATCGGCGGCGGGACGTGGTCGAAGTAGCCGTCGTTCTCGTCGAAATTGATCAGCAGCACCGTTTTCGACCACGTTTCGCGGTCGGACGCCAGCGCGTCGAGCACGCGGTAGATCAGGTTCGCGCTGCCGACCGGGGTGGACGCGCCGGGGTGCTCGGAGTCCTTCGCGGACGGCACCAGCCAGCTGACCGCGGGCAGGCGCCGCGCCTGGATGTCCGCCTTCAGCCGGGTCACCAGTGTCTCCGGCTCGCTGCGGTACATGGCCTTCTGGAACAGGTTCCGCTCGGCCGGCGTCAGCTTCGCGACCCCGGCATCGAACTGCGCCAGCAGTTTCGCGCGCTCTTCGGGGGTCTTCTTCGGCAGCGCGTCGTAGAACTCCTCGGTGGTGCGGAACTTCCCCTCGACCGAAGCGAGGATCTTCGTGCCGACCTTTTTGAACGGCAAGAAATACTCGACGGCGTTGTCGGTGAAGTTGTCCCACTCCTGGTAGATCTGCCACGCCACCCCGGCGGCTTCGAGGCGCTCCGGGTACGTCGTCCAGTCGTAGCCCTTGTGATCGTAGGAGTACGCCGCGTTCGTCACCGCGCGGTTGGTCGTGCTGCCCGGTTCGAAACCCGTGGTCCCGGTCCAGAGGAAGTTCCGGTTCGGGTTGGTCGAGCCGAAGATCGAGCAGTGGTAGGCGTCGCAGATGGTGAACGTGTCCGCGAGTTCGTACTGCAGCGCGATGTCACGGCGCTCGTAGTAGGTCATGGTGGCGGGCGTCTTCGCCGCGATCCAGCCGTTGTTCCAGCCGCGCGCCCACGCCTTGCCGCTGCCGTTCCAGCTGTGGTCGAGGTCGCCGAGGTACTGGATGTCGTCCGCTTTCCGCCCGGCGAGTTCGGCCGCCTTGCGCACCGAAAACGGCAGCACCGTCCCACCGGCGGGATTCGGCTGCTCGAACACCGATTTCCCCGACGGCAGTTCGAGCGGGTGGGCGTCGGAGAAGCCCCGGACGCCGCGCAGGCTGCCGTAGTAGTGGTCGAACGACCGGTTCTCCTGCATCAGCACGATCACGTGCTCGATGGCGTCGAGTCCGCCGCGCCGCATGGGTTCGGCCATGGCGGCGTGCACGGACGGCGGGAGCAGGGTGGTGGCGGCCGCGGCGCCGGTGGCGCCCAGCATCGTACGGCGAGACAGTTCAGGCATGCCGGAACCTTGACCCAGTAACATGAACGTCACAAGAACCGAACCGGTCGACTCGGAGTCGGCAGCCGGAGTGGTCCGCCCGTACGATCCCTGGATGGCCGTGATTCCCGAGCATCACGACGAAAACGGCGGTGGGGGAGAACCCGCGAAGCCGGTGTCCGCCGAGCCCGGTGCCCGTCGCCGCGTCGTCCGCCGGATCGCGATCGGTGCCGGCGCCGCCGCCGGCTACGGAGTCCTCCTTCTGGTCGCGCTCTCCGGCGTACCGGACCTGCCCACCGCGCTGGGCCCCAGGCCGGTACCCGGGCCACAGGCGACGTCCCAGCCGCCCGCGACGACCCCGCCTACGACAGTGCCCCCCACGACACCGCCGTCCACGACAACGCCGGACGGGCCTCGAACGGCTTCGCCGCCGGAATCGTGGGGAGCGCTCGAGCCGGCCCGCGAAACCGCGCCCTCGAGCGCCAGGCCTGCTCCGGTCCGGACCACGACCGCGCCCGGCCCGCCTGACACAGGGGCCCCCTCCGCCTCTTCGCCGCCGGACAGCGAGCGCCGCAACAGCCGCGCGCCCGACCCACCCGGGCACGCGAAGACCACGCCGCCCAAGAGCGGGCGCTGACGTCCGGTTCTCCCCGGTTCGTCGTGAGGTCACTGCGCTGAGTGACCGTCCGGCGGGGTGACACCGCCGAACGGCTGGCGGGGCGGTAACCTCACGGGCACCAAAGACCGCAGACCCTTGAGGAGGGCCCGTGTCGGCAGGGCAGATCGCCGCGCTGATCGCCGCAGGAGCATTCGTCGTACTCGTCGTGCTGCTGGCGATCGTGCTGTTCAAGCTCGGCCGGACCCTGGACGAGGCCACGATCGCCATCCGCAAGGCGCACGAGAACACCGACCCGTTGCTGATCGGCGCGAACGAGACGATCACGCACGTCAACACGCAGCTGGAGCGGGTCGACGGCATCACCGCGAACGCGCAGGCCGTCAGCGGCAACGTGTCCGCGCTGTCGTCGGTGTTCACCGCGACGCTCGGCGGACCGCTGGTGAAGACGGCCGCCTTGTCCTACGGCCTCAGCAAGGCCATCAAGGCCCGCCGTAAGAAAGCGGAAGCGAAGGCGGCCCGCCCGGCGAAGAAGCGGGGCCGCAAATGAAGCGCCTGTTCTGGCTCGGCGTCGGCGTGGTCGCCGGCGTCGCCCTGTCACGCAAAGCGACCGAAACCGCTCGCCAGGCCACGCCGGCGGGGTTAGCCTCGAACCTGGGCGACGCCGTGCGGGAACTCGCGGGCGCCGTCGGTTCGTTCGGCGCGGAGGTCCGCGCCGGGATGAGCGAACGGGAACAGGAGCTGCACGACATGGTGTCCGAACGCACCGGTTTGAGCACGGCCGCCGACGGCCCTGCGGGCAGGCACGCGGCGTCGCCGCGGCGCCCGGCCCGGCGAGCTCGCCGGGCGGAGGGCTGATCGGGTCGCGTCCGCGACCGGAAAAGACCCAGCCCTCCGCCGTTCCCGCCTGTCCGCATTCCCAGCGCTTTCGCGCGAGCCCGTATACAAGGACGATCCCGTGGAAACACACGAAATCACCCAGCGTTTTCTGAGCCATTTCGAGAACAAGGGACATACGCGCGTCCCGAGCGCGCCGTTGATCCTCGACGACCCGAACCTGCTGTTCGTCAACGCCGGAATGGTCCAGTTCAAGCCGTACTTCCTCGGCGAGGTCCCCCCGCCGTACCCGCGGGCGACCAGCGTCCAGAAATGCGTCCGCACGCCGGACATCGACGAGGTCGGCAAGACCACGCGGCACAACACGTTCTTCCAGATGGCCGGGAACTTCTCCTTCGGCGACTACTTCAAGGAAGGCGCCATCGAGGCGGCCTGGGAGCTGATCACCAAGCCCCAGAGCGAAGGCGGCTACGGCCTCGACCCGGCGCGCATCTGGGCGACGGTCTACGAGGACGACGCCGAGGCGGCGGGACTGTGGAAGAAGCTCACCGGCCTTCCCGGCGAGCGCATCCAGTCCCGTGACGGCAAGGACAACTACTGGGACATGGGCGTGCCCGGTCCCGGCGGCCCCTGCTCGGAGATCTACTACGACCGCGGCCCGGACTACGGCCGCGAGGGTGGCCCGGTCGCCGACGAGGACCGCTACATCGAGATCTGGAACCTCGTCTTCATGCAGGACGTGCGGGGCGACAAGAGCCCGAAGCACGGCCACAAGCCGATCGGTGAGCTGCCGAAGAAGAACATCGACACCGGCATGGGTGTCGAGCGGGTCGCGACGATCCTGCAGGGGGTCGAGAACGTCTACGAGACCGACCTCGTCCGCCCGGTGATCGGCCGCGCCGAGGAGTTCTCCGGCCGCCGCTACGGCTCCGACCACACCGACGACGTCCGTTTCCGCGTCATCGCCGACCACGCCCGCACCGGCGTCCTGCTCATCGGCGACGGCGTCACCCCCGGCAACGACGGCCGCGGTTACGTGCTGCGCCGCCTGCTGCGCCGCATCATCCGTTCCGCGCGCCTGCTCGGCGTGCACGAGCCGGTGCTGCCCGCCTTCGCGGCGGTCGTCCGCGACACGATGGGCCCGACGTACCCCGAGCTGGTCTCCGGTTTCGACCGCATCGATGACGTCGTGCGCGTCGAGGAGGAGGCGTTCCTCTCGACGCTCACCAGCGGTTCGCGCATCTTCGACATGGCGGCCGAGGAGACCAAGCGCGAGGGTGGCTCGCTGCTGGCCGGCGACAAGGCGTTCCAGCTGCACGACACCTACGGCTTCCCGATCGACCTGACCCTGGAGATGGCGTCGGAGCAGGGCCTGACCGTCGACGAAGACGGCTTCCGCACGCTCATGAACGAGCAGCGGCAGCGCGCGAAGGCCGACGCGGCGTCGCGCAAGACCGGCCACGGTGACCTGTCCGAGTACCGCAAGGTGCTCGAACAGCACGGCGAGACCCAATTCCTCGGCTACACCGACCTGCAGGCCGAGGCGAAGGTCGTCGCACTGCTCGAAGGCGGCGTGCCGGTGCGAAGCGTCGGTACGGGCAAGAAGGCGGAGCTGGTCCTGGACCGCACGCCGTTCTACGCCGAGAGCGGTGGCCAGGTCGCCGACACCGGCGTGCTGCTCGGCGACGGCGTCGAGCTCAAGGTCCACGACGTGCAGAAGATCGTGCCGGGCCTGTTCGTGCACCGTGTCGAGGTGCTCGACGGCGAGGTCGGCATCGGCACCGCGCTGACCGGTTCGGTCGACCAGCACCGCCGCCTGTCGATCGAGCGGTCGCACTCCGCGACACACCTGGTCCACGCGGCCGTGCGCGGTGCGTACGGCAAGCGCGCGGCGCAGGCCGGTTCGCTGAACTCGCCGGGCCGGATGCGCTTCGACTTCACCACCTCCGGCGGCGTCTCGGCCGACGTGCTGACCGAGGTCGAGGAGGAGGTCAACGACTACCTCCAGACCAACGTCGAGGTGAACACCTTCGTCACCACGAAGGACAAGGCACTCGAACTGGGCGCGGTCGCGCTGTTCGGCGAGAAGTACGGCAACGACGTCCGCGTCGTCGACATGGGCGAGTACTCCCGCGAACTCTGCGGTGGCACCCACGTCGACCGCATCGGCCAGCTCGGCCTGGTGAAACTTGTCGGCGACTCGTCCATCGGTTCCGGCGTGCACCGCGTCGAGGCGCTGGTCGGCACGGACGCGCTCAAGTACGTCCGCAAGGAGCAGCTGCTCGTCTCGCAGCTCGCGAGCACCTTCAAGGTGCCGTCGGAGCAGCTGCCGTCGCGGATCGACGACGTGCTCACACGGCTCAAGAACGCCGAGAAGGAGATCGAGCAGCTGCGCACCCAGCAGGTGCTCGGCTCGGCGGGCTCGCTCGCCGACAAGGCCGAGGACATCGGCGGCGTCGCGGTCGTGGCGGAGAAGCTCGGCGAGGGCGTCGACTCGAACGGTCTGCGCGCGCTGGCCTCCGACATCCGCGGCAGGCTCGGCAACCGTCCCGGCATCGTCGCGCTGTTCGCCCCGCAGGGCGAGAAGGTCGCCTTCGTCGTCGCCACCACCAAGGCGGCGCAGGAGAAGGGGATCGCGGCGGGCAAGCTCGTCCCGTCGTTCGCCGAGGCGATCGGCGGCCGCGGCGGCGGCAAGCCGGATATGGCGCAAGGCGGGGGTACCAACCCGGCCGGGGCCGAACAGGCCATCGCCTCACTGCGCGCGGCGGTCGCCCAAGTTGGCTGACGACGCCGTTGGGCGGCGCCCGGATCGGCCAGGGGAGTCCGATCCGGGGCGCGGCAGGCGGCTCGGAGTGGATGTCGGATCCGTCCGGGTCGGGGTCGCGCTCAGCGATCCCGACCCCATCCTCGCGAGCCCGCTCGTTACCCTCACTCGCGACGCGGCGGGCGACAAGGACGTCGACCAGCTCGTCGGACTCGTCACGGAACACGACGTCGTCGAAGTCGTCGTGGGCCTGCCGAGGACGCTCAAGGACCGTCACGGCCCGGCGGCCGAAGCGGCGCTCGACTACGCCGAAAAGGTCGCCGCCAGGATCGCCCCGGTGCCGGTGCGACTGGCCGACGAGCGGTTGACCACGGTGACGGCATCCAGGATGCTGTCGCAGCGTGGGGTGAAGGGACGTAAGCAACGTGCCGTCGTCGATCAGGCGGCCGCGGTCGAGATCCTGCAGGCGTGGATCGACGCGGTAGCGGCACATCGCGCACGGAAGGGCGATACATGACCGAGCCCCACGGCCGGCCCGAGCGCCGTCAGGGCGGTAGGCGACGATTGCGGGAGCCTGAGGAGGCCATCCAGCCGCCGGCCCCGCCCCGGCGAAGGCCCGAACCCCAGCCGACGGGACGACGGCACATCCGGCAGGAACCTCCCGAGGCGCCGCCCGTGCGGCGTCCGGTGGAGGAACCGCCGCGTGCCCGCCGGTCTCCCGAAGAGCCACCGCAGCGTGTCCGGCGTGCGGCCGAGGAACCGCCGCCCTCGGCGCAACGGCCGGCCCCGCCGAGGCGGGCCCCGGAACCCGCGGCTCCGCCGCCTCCCGCACCGTCGCGGCGGTCCCCCCAGCCGGGTGACCGGAGTCTTGGCATGCCCGCCTACGCCCAGGACGAGCCGCCCCGCCCCGGCCGCCGCAGGCGCCGCGAGGACGACGGCCCGCTCCCGGACGAGCGGCCGACCGACATCCTCCCCGCGATCCAGGACGCGCCCCTTGCCCGGCGCCCCGGCGCTGCACCCTCTTCGCCGCCTCAAGGCAGCGAAGAGGAATACAACGAGATCTTCGGCGACGACGCGTACGACGACTATGACGAGTACGACGACTACGAGGATTACGAAGACTTCGAAGACGACGACCGTGCCGAGCCGGAACGCATCGAGGACGAGCGCCCGGAACGTCAGGGACCGCCGCCCAAGAAGCGGAAGAAGAAACGCGCGGTGGGCTGGATCGCCGCGCTGACCGTGCTCGTCCTGCTCGCCGGTGGCGCCTACTACGGCTTCACGCAGATCTTCGGTTACGACGACTACGAAGGCACCGGCGAGACCGACGTCCTCGTCCAGGTGGAGAAGGGCGACTCGACCTCTGCGATCGGCAACCGGTTGCAGGCGGCAGGGGTGGTCGCCAGCGGCAAGGCGTTCGTGAAGGCGGGCGAGGACAACACCGCCGTCTCGCGGCTCCAGCAGGGCTACTACGTCATGAAGACGAAGATGTCCGGTGCCAGCGCGGTCGAGAAGATGATCGCCCCCGCGTCGAAGGTCGGCCAGGTCGAAATCCGGCCGTACACCCAGTTCCACGACATCACCCAGCCGGACGGCAAGGTGACCCCGGGTGTGTATTCGTTGCTGTCCAAGGCTTCCTGCGCCGACCTGAACGGCAAGAGCACCTGCATCCCGGTCGAGGAACTGCGGAAGACGATCGAGACCGCGGATCTGGCGAAGCTGGGTGTCCCGTCCTGGGCCATCGACTCCGCCGCGAAGGCGGAGCACAAGGACCGGCGGCTCGAAGGGCTGATCGCCCCGGGCATCTTCAACGTCAAACCCGGCTGGACGGCCGAGGAACTGCTCACCGACGTCGTGAAGACCTCGGCGAAGCGCATCCTCGACGCAGGACTGAGCGATCAGTCCAAGGGCGAGGGCAAGACGCCGTACGAGACGCTCATCATCGCGTCGATCATCGAACGCGAGGCGGTGAAGGCCGACTTCGGGAAGATCTCGCGGGTCATCTACAACCGGCTCGACGAGAAGATGCGGCTCGAAATGGACTCGACGGTCAACTACGTCCTGGACCGGCCGACTCTGCTCACGAAACCCGAGGAACGGGAAAAAGCGGGCGCGTACAACACCTACAAGTCCGTCGGCCTGACCCCGACACCGATCGCGGTGCCCAGCGCGGAAGCGATCCAGGCCGCGCTCAAGCCGGTCGCGGGAGACTGGATCTTCTTCGTCAAGTGCGAGAAGAACGGGCTCTCCTGCTTCGCGGTGACGTTCGAGGACCACAGGAAGAACCGAGATGACGCGGTGAGGCGAGGTGTCATCTAGTCGCAAGGCCGCGATCCTGGGAAAGCCGGTCGAACACTCGCTTTCGCCCGTGCTGCATGGCGCCGCCTTCCGCGCGCTGGGCCTGGACGGCTGGACCTACGAGCGGGTCGAGATGGACGGGCCCGGGCTACCCGCGTTCGTCGACGGTCTCGGCCCGGAGTGGACCGGGTTTTCGGTGACCATGCCGGGGAAACGGGCCGCACTGGAGTTCGCCGACGAGGTCACGCCGCGGGCGGCGGCGGTCGGCGCGGCGAACACGCTGGTGCGCCGGGAAACCGGCTGGCTGGCAGACTGCACCGATGTCGACGGGGTCACCGAGGCGCTGCGGATCGCGGGGGAGTACTCGCCTGGCGAGGACGACGCGGCCGTCGTCCTCGGCGCGGGCGGCACCGCCGCGGCGGCGGTCGTCGGGCTCGCGTCGCTCGGCGTGCGGACGGTGCGGCTCGTCGTGCGGGATCCCGCACGGGCCACGGAAACGGTCGAGGCGGCGCGGCGGGCGGGGCTCGACGCCGAAGTGCTCCGCTGGGCCGACGCCGACTTCGGGAAGCTCGCGGCCGACTCGGCGGTACTGGTGAACACCGTGCCCCCGGACGCGCTCCGCCCGCATCTGGCGGAGCTGGCCCGGATCGGCTGCGTCCTCGACGTCATCTACCACCCTTGGCCGACCGCGCTCGCCGAAGCCGTCGCCGACCAGGGCGGGCGGCTCGCGACCGGACTGGACATGTTGCTGCACCAGGCTTTCGGACAGTCCGAGTACTTCACCGGGCAGCCGGCGCCGCGTGCGGCGATGCGGGACGCTCTTCGGGAAGCGACCGGCGGGATCTTTTCGTTGCCGGTCTCCTGACAAGTTCGCCGAGGTTCGATAATCTGGCCGACTGCCTTGAGAGAGGAACAAGGGGTCGATGCCTAAACCCGATCGAGACGATTACACCGAAGAAGACATCAACAACGCCTGGGTCGAGCAGGCTCCGGTACTGAATTCCACCGTCACGCTGGCCGAATACGACCCGGGGTGGCCCGCCTTGTTCGACCGGGAAGCCCAGCGCATCAGGGGGATCCTGGGGGAACGCGCGCTGGTACTGGAGCACGTCGGCTCCACGTCGGTGCCGGGACTCTGCGCGAAACCGATCATCGACATCATGCTGATCGTCGCCGATTCGGACGACGAGGACGCCTACGTGCCGCAGTTGGAAGCGGCGGGCTACAAGCTCGTCATCCGCGAGCCCGAGTGGGAGAAGCACCGCAGTTTCAAAGGTCCGGACACCAACATCAACCTGCACGTCTACTCGCCGGACAACGGCCAGACCGAGCGGTACCGGCTCTTCCGCGAGCGCCTGATCGCACACGAGGACGAGCGGAAGCTCTACGAGGTCAAGAAACGCGAACTGGCGTCGCGCACCTGGAAGTACATCCAGCACTACGCCGACGCCAAGACCGAGGTGATCGACGAGATCATCGAGCGGGCGCGCGCCGCCCGGCTCGAGGCACCTTCTTCCGCCGAGAGCACGAGGACTCAGTACGACGGGTTCGCCCGGCTCTACGCTGCGCACGCCGAAACCAGCAGCACCAACGCCCATTACGACCGTCCCGCCATCGTCGAGCTGGCCGGGGACGTGGCGGGCAAACGGGTGCTGGACGTCGGCAGCGCGGCGGGACACCTCAGCGCGCTGCTCGCCGCGAAGGGCGCGGACGTCCTCGGCGTCGACGCCAGCGCCGGCATGGTCGCCGTCGCCAGGGAGAAGTTCGGGGACGTCGCGAAGTTCGAGACGGCCGACGTCTCGCGGCCGATGTCCTTTCTGGACGACGGCTCGATCGACGTCATCACGGCGTCCTTGGTGCTGCACTACCTGAAGGAGTGGGCACCGGCGCTGGCGGAGTTCCGGCGGGTGCTCAAACCGGGTGGGCTCCTGGTGTTCTCTGTGCACCATCCCGGCGAGGACTGGCGCTGGTTCGAGAAGCAGAACTACTTTCAGCTCGAACTGCTGGAGGACGAGTTCCCGGCCGGCCAGAAGGTCCGGTTCTACCGGAGGCCGCTGAGCTGGACTTTCGGTGCCGTGCGGGACGCCGGGTTCGCGGTCGACCGGCTGGTCGAGCCGATGCCGGACGAGGCGATCGCCGAATCGGACCCGCGGTGGTATGCGAAGCTGCGGACCCAGCCGCGGTTCCTCTACTTCCGGACCGTCCGGGAGTCCTGACCCGCCCGCAATTAGTCACCTACTTGCGGCCAGTGGGCTTCCCAGAAGTCTGTGAAGGACTCCTTGAGGGACCCAGGGTCCCTCAAGGAGTCCTTCACGGAATCGTGCCGGCCGGCGAACCCCGCAAGTAGGTGACTAGTCGCGTGGGGGAGCGGGATCGTCCCGCTTCGAAAGGTCCCGGATCAGCGAAACGATCTCGCGGCTGACCGGCCGCAGCACCCGCAGCCGCGAAAGCCCCACCAGCCGTGCGATCAACGGGACCGTCCGTTCCACCAGCACCCGGCTGCGTTTCTGGCCGGGGGAGCGGTCGTGGACCCAGAACAGCACCACACCCATCTGGTACAGCCATAGCAGGTCCGGCAGGTCGTCGCGCAGGTCCGGGTCGAGTTTCACGTCGGAGTCGGCGATGACGTCGCGCATCAGGCCGATCGAGGCGTCCCGCGCGGGTGAAGACTCCTCACTGAACGGGCTCAGCGGCGAGTCCGGGTCGGCCGCGTTGACGAAGAACTGGGTGCCGAAGCGGTGGTACGGCTCGGCGACGTCGAGCCAGGTGAGCAGGACGGTCTTGAGTCGCGCGCTGAAGTCCCGCTCACCTTCGATCGCCTCCCGCGCCGTCGTCAGGTGCACCCTGGCGATCTCGTCGTAGAAGCCTTGGATCAGCTGGTCTTTCGAGGCGAAGTAGTAGTAGGCGTTCCCGACCGACACACCCGCTTCGGCGGCGATGGCCCGCATGGTCGTGCGGTCGTAGCCGTTCTCGGCGAACAACCGTAACGCGGTCGCCACGATCAGTGACCTGGTTTCCTCACTCTTCGCCACGACTGCACGTTATCCGGTCAGGGCGCGGGGTGCGGAGCGGGCGCCGGGTAGCCGGGGTAGGGCGGCGGCGGCACGGGCCGTGCGGCCGTGTGGTTGAGGTGCTTGCGCCGGATGCCGTTGAACACCAGCACGTTCCCGACGTGCATCACGCCGAGCACGAGCGCCACGGTGCCGACCTTGACCGACAGCATCTCGAAGACGTCGCGCGCGTCGAGGACGGTGTCGTCGCTGGTCAGGAACAGGGTCACGAAACCGAGGCTGACCAGGTAGAACCCGACGACGAGCAGTTGGTTGACCGAGTGGGCCAGCGCTTGTTTGTCCTGGAAGACGTCTTCCAGGAACGTCTTGCCGTGCCTGCTCAGCGTGCGGGCGACCAGGACGGTCAGCGGGACGGTGATGGCCAGGTAGAGGGCGTAGGCCACGACTACGGGTTGCATGGGGACCTCCTTTTGAACGTGTTCAAGAAGTACCGTAGCCCAGATTTTGAACGCGTTCAAGAGGCGCTGTTCACCTGAAGCTCACCCGTGCGGCCGCGTCGAGTGCGTAAGGTCGCACCGACTGTCGCCCTCAAAACGGGGAGTTCAAGACCGTGAAACGCATCGCCGCCGTGCTCACCTCGGGCGCCTTGCTGGCCGGGACGCTGCTGGCCGCCACACCGGCGGAAGCCACCGCCGGGCACAACGTCCGCTTCGCGACGTACAACGCTTCGCTCAATCGTGGCGCCGCCGGTCAGCTGGTGACCGACCTGTCGCAGCCGGGCAACGCCCAGGCGGGCGAGGTCGCCGAGGTGATCCAGCGCAACCGGCCCGACGTGCTGCTGATCAACGAGTTCGACTACGTGCCCGGTAACCGCGCCGCCGATCTGTTCCGCGAGAACTACCTCGAGCGCGGTCAGAACGGGGCCGCGCCGATCGACTACCCGTACGCCTTCACCGCGCCGTCGAACACCGGCGTCTCGACCGGCTTCGACCTCGACCGCAACGGCCAGGTCGGCGGCGGCAACGACGCGCACGGCTTCGGCCTCTTCGAGGGCCAGTACGGCATGCTCGTGTTGTCCAAGTACCCGATCGACATCCAGAGCGTGCGGACCTTCCAGAAGTTCCTCTGGAAGGACATGCCGGGTGCGCTGCTCCCGGACGATCCGGCCACCCCGGCGCCGGGCGATTGGTACTCGCCGCAGGCGCTCGACGTGCTGCGCCTGTCGTCGAAGTCCCACTGGGACGTTCCGGTCCGCGTCGGCCGCTCGACCGTCCACTTCCTGACCGCGCACCCGACGCCGCCCACCTTCGACGGCCCCGAAGACCGCAACGGCACCCGCAACAACGACGAGATCCGCTTCTGGGCGGACTACGTGACCCCGGGCAAGGGCCGCTACATCCACGACGACAACGGTCGCCGCGGCGGGCTCGCCGCGCACGAGAAGTTCGTGATCGCCGGTGATCACAACTCCGACCCGCTCGACGGCGACAGCGTCCCAGGCGCGATCTTGCGCCTGCTGAACGCGCCGCGCGTCATCGAGACCCGGCCGGGCAGCGAAGGCGGCGTGCGCGCCGCCCAAGATCAAGCAGGCGCCAATATCGGTCAGAAGGGCGACCCCTTCTTCGACACCGGCGACTTCAACGACAACGCGCCGGGGAACCTGCGGATCGACTACGTCCTGCCGTCGAAGGGCCTGATCCCCTGGCGTGCCGAGGTCTTCTGGCCGCTGCCCGACTCGCCCCTGGCCCGGCTCAACGACGCTTCGGACCACCACCTGGTCCGGGTCGACGTGTTCGTCCCTCGCTGGTGACGTTCAGCCGGCGCCGAGCCGGTCGGTGCCCGGGCCGGTGAGCGTGGTGAGGCCGGTGCTTCGGCCGCTCACGGCCAGGAGCAGGTCGACGAGCGGGCCCCGGACCTCTTCGGTGCCCGCTCCGCCGGACCATTCGGCGTCGGTGGCGATTAGGTTGAGGTCCTTGCAGCGCTTCTTGGCACCCCAGAACGGGCTGACCAGCAGGTGCTCCAGGGCCGCGATCGCCGGCTTCTCCGGCATGGGCCGGTCGATGCCGAGCGGGCGGGCGACGTCCTGGCCGTGGATGAGGACGTCGGCGAGTTCGTCGACTGGTTTGGCGCCGGGCGGGCGGCGCGCCGATCCGGCGTCCTCGCGGATCTGGGCGACGAGTTCGGCCGGGGTGAACCGCGTGGCATAGGCGACGGCCTGGTCGACGTTCATCCGGTCCCAGTTCCCCTTGGCCTTCACGAGGCCGACCAGGGTGTCCTTGAACCGGTTCCTGGTGGTCTGCGCGAGATGGCCCGCCATCGCGTGAACCGTCCACTCCGTACACAGCGTTTTCGCCGACCAGTCCTGCTCGGCGAGGCCCTCCAGCAGATCCGCGAAGCTCAGCCGTTCGGTCTCGGTCCAGGCTAAGACTTCGCCGTCGTCCATCCCGCTCCTCTGCTCGGAGATACACCTCGCCGCCATGGAACCACAGGCCTCGCCGTTCGGGTTCTTCGAAAGAGCTGAACTAGCCTGAGGGTATGAAGATCGCGATTCTCGACGACTACCAGGAAGTGGCGCTCGGCTTCGGCGACTGGGGCTCCCTCGGCGCCGAGATCGAGGTGTTCACGAAGCCGTTCGCGGACCCCGCCGAGGTGGTGGGCCGCCTCCGGGACTTCGACGTCGTGGTCGCGATGCGCGAGCGCACCCGCTTCCCCGCCGAGGTCCTCGACCGGCTGCCCGCGCTCAAGCTGCTGGTGAGCACCGGCCACCGCAACGCCGCGATCGACGTGGCCGCCGCCCGGCGCAACGGCGTGGTCGTCTCCTCCACCGGGTACATCGCGGCTCCGGCGGCCGAGCACACCTGGGCGCTGATCCTCGCCGCCGCCCGGAACGTGCCGGCGGAGTCCGCGAACATGCGCGAGGGCGGCTGGCAGACCACCGTCGGCACGATCCTGTCCGGCAAGACCCTCGGGCTGCTCGGGCTCGGCAGGCTCGGCGCCGGGGCGGCCAAGATCGGCCAGGCGTTCGGCATGGAGACCATCGCCTGGAGCCAGAACCTGACCAAGGAGAAGGCCGATCTCCACGGCGTGACGGCGGTGTCGAAGGAAGAACTGTTCGCCCGTGCGGACGTCCTGTCGGTCCATCTGGTGCTCAGCGACCGCAGCCGCGGGCTGGTCGGCGCGTCCGAGCTCGCCGCGATGAAGCCGACGGCGATGCTGGTCAACACCTCGCGCGGCCCGATCGTGGACGAGGTCGCGCTGGTGGACGCGTTGCGCCGCAAGGAGATCGCGGTCGCCGCGCTGGATGTCTACGACGTCGAGCCGTTGCCGGTGGAGCATCCGCTGCGGACGCTGGACAACGTCGTGCTCACCCCTCACATCGGCTACGTCACCCGGGAGGCCTACGAGATCTTCTACCGCGACGCGGTCGAGGACATCGCGGCCTTCCAGGCGGGTTCGCCGATTCGCGTCATGGAGTGAGGTCGCGGGCGTGAGTGTTTCGGGTCGTCGGAACGAACCCTCCCTTGGATACCCCGCGCGTGGCCGTGAGGTACATGATGGCCCCCTTGCTTGCGCCTGGCGCAAGCAAGGGGGCCTTCATGTACTGGGGAAGGTGTGAAGAGCCGGCCGCTACCCGGCTCACCCCCGGCAGGTATCTAAAGCACCCTTGCCAGAACGACCCAAATCACTCACGACCCAGCTCGGCCAGCACAGCGTCGGTGTAGGGCGGCCACACCTCGGCCGCCCACGGGCCGAAGGCGCGGTCGGTGAGCGCGACGCAGGCGGCGCCGGCGTCGGGATCGACCCAGAGGAACGTGCCGGACTGCCCGAAGTGGCCGAAGGTCCGCGGCGAGCTCGACGACCCGGTCCAATGTGGACTCTTGTGGTCGCGGATCTCGAAGCCGAGGCCCCAGTCGTTCGGCTTCTGGTGGCCGAAGCCGGGCAGGACACCGGAAAGCCCCGGGAAGACCACGGAAGTCGCCTCGCGCACCGTTTCGGCGGCGATGAGCTTCGGTGCCTGCAGTTCGGCGGCGAACGCGATCAGATCGTCCACAGTGGACTCGGCGCCCGAAGCGGGGGAGCCGCTCAGCTTGGTCGCCTTCATGCCCAGCGGCTGGAAAAGCGCCTCCGCCTGATAGTCGGCGAAGGGGATGCCCGAGTGCTCGGTGAGCGCGTCGGCGAGCTGTTCGAACCCGGCGTTGGAGTACAGGCGCCGGTTGCCCGGCGCGGCCATCTGCTTGTGCTCGTTGAAGGCCAGCCCCGAGGTGTGCGCGAGCAGATGCCGGATCGTGGAGCCCTCCGGTCCGGCGGGGGTGTCGAGTTCGACGACGCCCTCTTCGATGGCGATCAGCGCGGCATAGGCGGTGAGCGGCTTGGTCACCGACGCCAGCTTGTACACCTTCGTCGTATCGCCGTGCGTGCCCAGCACGTCACCGGCGGCGGTCACCACGGCCGTGGCGGCGTTGTCCACCGGCCACTGTTCGATCTCGCGCACGCTGTCCATGCCCAACACCCTACGAAGCCCGGGCCGGTCGGGGCGGCCCGGGCTTCGCAGAGGATCGGGATCAGGCGTCGAGGTCGGTCGCCACCAGCTCGGCGATGGCGTCGACGGCCGCCTCGGCCCCCTCACCCTCGGCACTGATGATGACCTCGTCGCCGAAACCGGCGGCGAGCGTCATCAGGTTCAGCACGCTGCCGGCCGCGACCGGGTCGCCACCCGCCTTGGCGATGGACACCGCGACGGGCTGCGCCGCGGCCGCCTTGGCGACCGTCGCCGCGGGCCTGGCGTGCAGGCCCACCTTGCTGGCCACGGTGACGCGTTTCTCCGGCATGTTCTTTCCCTTTCGTGCCTTTGGTCCTACTGAGCTGAAACTACTTTGCGGGCTTCGCCGCGGTGGCCTCGAGGTCGGCCTCGATCGAGTCGTCCTCGCGGCCCGGGGTCCGCAGGTTCCACTTCTTGATCACGAAGCGGAAGATCACGTAGTAGATGACCGCGTAGGCGAGACCGATCGGGATGAGCAGCCAGACGTTGCTGCTCGCCGCCGGTGCCGTGCTGTTGAGCGCGAAGTCGATCGCCCCAGCGGAGAACGAGAACCCGAGGTGGATGTCGAGCGCGTTCACCAATGCCAGCGACGTACCGGTCAGGACCGCGTGGATCAGGTACAGCGGCCATGCGACGAACATGAACGAGAACTCGATCGGCTCGGTGACACCGGTCAGGAATGAGGTCAGCGCACCGGCGATCATCACACCGCCGACGATCTTCTTCTGGCTGGGCTTCGCGGTCTGCCAGATCGCCAGCGCCGCGGCGGGGATGGCGAACATGAAGATCGGGAAGAACCCGGTCATGAAGGCGCCCGCGTTGGGGTCCTGGACCTTGAAGAAGTTGGGGATGTCGCCACCGTCGAAGATGAACCACACCGGCACGTTCAGCAACTGGTGCAGACCGACCGGGATCAGAAGACGGTTGAGCACACCGTAGATCCCGCCACCGACCACGGGTGCCGCGGTGACCGCCTCACCTGCCGCCTGGATGGCATCGTTGACCCAGTGGAAGACCAGGCCCAGCGGCACCGCCAGGATCATCAGCACGACGGCGGTGATGATCGGTACGAACCGGCGGCCGCCGAAGAAGGCCAGGTACGGCGGCAGCTTCACACGATAGAACTTTTGCCACAGCAGCGCGGTGACCAGACCGACGATCACGCCGGCGAGCACGCTGTAGGGCCACTTGAGCGGGTTGAGCATCAAGCCTGCAGGCGCCTCGGGATCCCAACCGGGAAGCTCCTTGAAAGGGGCGAAGACCTGGAGGACGCTTGTGAACACGAAGAAGCCGACCACGGCGGCCAGCCCGGTCGCGCCGTCGCTCTTGCGAGCGAAGCCGACGGCGATACCCACCGCGAACAGCAGCGGCAACCAGTTGAACAGGGAACCGCCCGCCGCGCCGAGTACGGCCGCGACCTTGTCCCAACCGAGACCGTCCTTGCCGAGCAGGTCGTCCTGGCCGAGCCGCAGGAGCAGACCGGCGGCGGGCAGAGCGGCGATGGGGAGCATGAGGCTGCGGCCGAAGCGTTGAAGCCCGGCCAGTCCCTTGCCCTTGCCCTTCGCCCCCTCCGCGGTGGTGGAGCTCATCGGGTACCTCCGTAGTGAGGATGATGACCGGAATCCGGGGTGTTCCGGTCCAGCTGCATGGTGACCTGGTAATGATCGCCCCGGTACCAGGAAGTCATGTCTTCGATCGGTTCCCCGTTGACACTGGAGACCCGGCGGAAGACAAGAAGCGGACTGCCGGCGCGCATGCCGAGCAGGCGTGCCGTTTCGCGGTCCGCGGATTCGGCCCAGACCGTCTGCCACGCGTGGTCCGGGCGCAGGTCGTACGACTGGGCGAGTTGGACGTACAACGATCGGGTGAGATCGAGGTCGAGCAGACCGGGCATCCGGCCCGCGTGATACCAGCCGCGTTCGACCGCCAGTGGCACCCCGTCGGCACGGCGGAGCCGGACGATGCGGTGTGCCGGAGTTCCGGCGGCCAGGCCGAGCGCGTGCGCCGAGGGGGCGGGCGGGACCTCGGTGGAGGTCTTGACGACCTCCGTGGTCGGGGTCATCCCGCGACGGCGCATGTCCTCGGTGAAGGACATCAGGTAGAGCTGCAGTTCCATCCGCCTCGCGGCGGTGAACGTCCCCTTGCCGCGCACCCGCGACAAGAGCCCTTCTTCGACCAGCTTGCCGATCGCCGAGCGGACCGTGAGCCTCGACACCTGGTAGGTCTCGGCGAGGTCACGTTCCGAGGGGATCGGTGAGCCGGGGGGTAGCTCACGCTCCACCGTGCGGCGCAGAATCTCCCGCAGCTGGGCGTGCTTGGGCGTCGGTCCGTTGATCACACGGTCGGACGGCGGCAGCTGCGCCGAAGCGCTCATGACGGTCACCGTCCTTTCGGGCCGGTCGGTCGGGGAACCTGTACTCGCATCTGGTCCGGAAGATTGGTACGTTCCGGTCTAGACCAATGATCCGATGGGGCAGGATGCTCCGTCGCACGAGCGGGTGTCAACCACCGTTACGCGTTCGTGGCCAGGGATCACGTGCGAGTCGGCGAACGGCGTAGTACAGCTGGTTCGCATGTGGGAAACCGACAGGGAACAGGGAGACCGCGATGGCGGATGACAGGGCGGAAAAGATCCTCGCGGGGCTCGGCGGTGCCGAGAACATCATCGAGGTCGAGGGGTGCATCACCCGGCTCCGCTGTGAGCTCGAAGACATGAGTCTGCTCGACGAAGCGGCGCTGAAGGCCGCTGGTGCGATGGGCGTCGTGCGCATGGGGGCCGGTGTCCAGGTGATCGTGGGCCCCGAGGCCGACAACATCGCCAGCGACATCGAGGATCTGCTGTGAGTCTCGAAATCCTCAGCCCGGTGAGCGGTAAGACGACCGCCATGACCGAAGTGCCCGATCCGGTCTTCGCGCAGGCGATGGTCGGCCCCGGCATCGCGGTCCTGCCCTCGGGCGGACGCCAGGATGCGGTCGCCCCGGTGGACGGCACGGTCGTGACCCTGCACCCGCACGCGTTCGTGGTGGCCACCGAAGACGGCCGCGGCGTGCTGGTCCACCTGGGGATCGACACGGTGAAGCAGAAGGGCGAGGGGTTCACCCTCCACGTCGTCAAGGGTGAGGCCGTCCGCGCCGGGCAGCCGGTGGTCGGGTGGGACCCCGACGCGGTCAAGGCCGCGGGCTACTCGCCGATCGTGCCGGTGGTGGCGCTGGACGCGAAGGCCGAAGTCCTTTCCGGACTGCTCACCGGCGGCGACGTCGAGGCGGGCGACCCGATTTTCACCTGGGACAGCTGAAGCATCGGATCAAAGGGTCCCTTTAGGACGGAATTTCCGTCCTAAAGGGACCCTTTTCGTGTTCGTCAGGCCGTGACGACCTGGCCGTTCATGACCTTGACCGCGATCGAGGGCAGCGGCTGGTCCGCCGGTCCCTTTTTGACCGCGCCGGTCGCGGCGTCGAAGATCGAGTTGTGGCAGGGACATTTCAGGTCGGCGCCCTCGGGGACGACCGCGCAGCCCTGATGCGTGCAGATCGCGCTGAACGCGGCCGCCGTGCCTTCGGCGGTCCTGGTGACGATGACCTCCTTGCCGTCGGCGGTCTTGGCGGCCTTCGCCTTGCCGACCTCGATGTCGGAGAGCGCGGTCAGGGTCTCGCCCGGTGCCGCGGCGGGCGGTGCGGCGGCCGAACCGGACGGCGGGGTTTCGCTTCCGCAGGCCGTGAGGGCCACGGCACCGACGGCCGCGCCTGCGACGGCGGCCCCGGTGGTCAGGACGGTGCGGCGGGAGTGGAGTTCGGCAGTCATGCCCCTACACACGGTCCAAGCGGCCATCCGGTTCAATTTCGGCGCCCATCGGGTGCGGAATTGAACCGGGAGGCCCGATTTTCCGTGTTCACAGGCATAGGGAACCGAACACGCGGAAAAGGGATACGGACATGATCCGGTGGTTGTTGCGGGCGGTCGTGGCGGCGGGCCTGCTCGGCTCGGCATGGGTGCATTACGTCGTATGGCAGGACTGGGCGTCGGAAACGGACGTGGTCGGCCCGCTCTTCCTGGTGAACGTCGTGGCGGGCGTGGTCATCGCGGTCGCCGTCCTGGTGTGGCACCACTGGTTGCCGGCGCTCGCGGCGATCGGCTTCGGCCTGGCCACGCTGGGTGCGTACGTACTCTCCCTGACCACGGGGTTCTTCGGCGTCTCGGAGCGCTTCACCACCCAGGCCGAGCTCTGGGGCCTGATCACCGAAGTGGTGTGCGTGGTCTTCGCCCTCCCGCTGCTCCTCAACCGCGAGAGCACGGATCGGTGAAGGAATTCGCGGAGGACCGGCTCATGCGGGCTCTGCACGACGAGCACGCGGCGGCGCTCTGGTCCTACGCACTGCACCTCACCAGCGGCGACCGGGTCCGCGCGGAGGACGTCGTCCAGGAGACGTTGCTGCGGGCCTGGCGCAACGCCAAGGTGCTCGACCAGACGGAGGGATCGGCGCGCGGCTGGCTGTTCACCGTCGCGAGGCGGATCGCCATCGACGACTGGCGCGCTTCCGAGGCGCATCCGGAGGTGGTGACCGGTCAACCGCCCGAAACGGCGGTCACGGACGGCACCGAACGGGCCGTCCAGGGCTGGCTGGTCGCCGAAGCCCTCGGCGAGCTCTCGCCGAGACACCGGGACGTCCTCGTCCTGTGTTATTTCCAGGGCTACTCCGTCGCCGACGCTGCGAAGCGGCTGGGTGTGGCCGAAGGGACCATCAAGTCGCGGACGCATTACGCGCTGCGGGCGCTGCGGCTGATATTGGAGGAAAGAGGGGTGACTCAATGACCGACCCCTTCGCCACCTACGACGCGGCCTACGTGCTCGGGGCGTTGTCCCCGGAAGACCGGTTCGCCTACGAGAAGCATCTTCGCGTCTGTGACCGGTGCGCCGCGTCCGTACGCGACCTGGCCGGAATCCCCGGCCTGCTCGCCCAGGCGGGCGCCCCCGCGCTGCTGGAAGACGAACCGGCACCCTCGCCGGAACTGCTGCCGACCGTGCTCAAACGGGTCCGCCGGGGAAGGCGGATCCAACGGGCCGTCACCACCACCGCGGCCGGGCTGGCCGTCGCCGCCAGTGCCGCGCTCGTGGTCGTCCTGACCGGGCCGGTCGCGACGGCGGGGAACCCGATGACCCCGCTCGGCGACTACCCGGTGACCGCCGAGGTCGCCATGTCCGCCACGGACACCGGCACGAAGGTCGACATGACGTGCAGCTACGGCGGCAACCGCACCGGCGACTACATCCTGGTCGCCGTCGGCGCCGACGGCGGCACCAGCGAACTCGCGTCCTGGCGCGCGATGCCCAAGGACACCGCGCACATCGTGGTCGGCACCGCGATGCGCACCGGCGACATCAAGGCACTGGAGATCCGCACGCCCTCGGGTCTCCCGCTGCTGCGGATGAACCCCTGATCCCGGTGTCATGACAGGCCTTCGGTGCCGGAGGCGATGCGGATTGCGCTTCGCTCCGAAAACTTTCGGGACCTGTCGGCACCTCTGTCCCCAAGTACGTGAAGGCCCCCTTCATTGCGCCTAGGTGTAGTGACCTGGGAGGTTGGGGACGCGGCTGGTGGGTGGTTTGCCGGCGAGTGCGGTGTGGCCGCGGTGGTGATTGTAGGTGTGGAGCCAGTGTGGGTAGGCGTCTCGTCGTTCGCGTTC